>JAYWHK010000311.1:0-6171 GCA_043777755.1 Saprospiraceae bacterium | reverse complement strand
ATATGACATCAAAAAGTATGGCGTTCAAAAATTTGCCGAATAATATTTCGTTTTTTATTTGGTTTTTTTGACAGTTCAACGCACCGTGATATTAATTTAAATATTGCGGTGCGCTGCACCTTCAAAACGAGAAAAATGTACTATTCCTACAAATATCTTGCGGCTCTGCCGCTTTTATAAGAAAACCCTGAGGAGTGAAACGATAGACTATTTGTTTTCCATAGATTGCCTAATTTTTGTAAAATAGACTTCTGGTTTATCCAACCAACCATAAACCGTAGCCGATGGTTTTAGAAACATTAAAAAAAGTATAAAGTAGTTTTGAAAGATACCAAGAAAACACTTTTTTTACCTATCTTTGCGCAAAATTTTAAAAATTTTATGAAAAATTACTATAAAAAATTAGAAAATGGCTTGGTCGTTACTCAAATTACGGCTGAATATGCTGAAAGATTGGGCGATTTGCAACAAAGGGTTTTTCCTACTTTGGCGGCTGAGGAGTTGATGCAACCCAAGCATTATTTGCGACATATTGAGATTTTTCCAGAAGGACAATTCTTGGTTTTAGATGGAGAAAAAGTAGTTGGTGCTACAACGACTATTCGTTACCATTATTCTGAAAAACACCATACTTTTTTGGATATTTCTGATAATTTATGGATGACTTCGCACGAACCTGACAGCGAATGGCTCTATGGAATGGATGTTGGCGTTGATACTTCTTACCGAAAAATGGGTATTGCAAG
Source organism: Saprospiraceae bacterium (assembly GCA_043777755.1). Taxonomy (GTDB): domain Bacteria; phylum Bacteroidota; class Bacteroidia; order Chitinophagales; family Saprospiraceae; genus CANHEE01. The sequence goes on along the minus strand of JAYWHK010000311.1, from coordinate 5,425 downwards.
GGAGCTTTACCGTGCAAGGCATTGGCTTTGTGCAGAACTAAATTTGGCTGGTCAAATGACTGTTGGTATGCTAAATGGCTATGCAGATTATCCAGAAACGATTTCCGTAGAAGATTATTTTGCGAAGGTAAAAGCTGGCGAAGTTGCTGACAAAACGGTAAGTGTACAGCAAAAAATTGGATTTAAAATCATGTCTTTGATGGAAAATTACTTAGATGATCCGCAGTGTGGCAACGCTGGTGCGCTTTTAATCCTACCTTTAAGTGTAAATATTTAAAATATTAAAAAAATAAATATTTTTTCAATGTTGTGATATAGGAATTAATTGTATATTTTTGTTTTGTCAAAATAAAGGAATAGAAAAATAAATTTTACAAATGCTTGATTATCAGTGATTTTTAAGTTTTTAAAGATGTTATTTTAAAATTTGACTTTGCTTAAAACTAAAATTTACTGAGCCTATGCATTTCAAGACAATAATTTTGTCACTTCTATTTTTATTGATAGAACAGTTCACTTACGCACAACTACAAGAAGTTAAAAGTACTTATATCTCGTGTAATGTCAAAAATAAAATTGACGTTTCGACTACATTTGCATATACCGAAGGGCTTTTTTATCCAGAGTGGAAAGAATATTCAAGGGAGGCATTGGGTAAAGATAATCTTTGTGATTTTACGGTGGACTTACCTAAAATAACTCAAATCAGGATTTCACATGACTACCGTTACTTTGACTTGTATTGTGAGCCAGGCGATTCGATGAGTCTTCATTTTAATGCAGAAAACTACCCAACGAAAATACAATTTTCAGGTAGTCGAGCTTCTGAGAATACATTTTTACACGCTTTTCGTCAGCATTTTATTTCATATTCTGTTAAAGAAATCAATTATCAAATAGCAACACTTTCGAGTATTCAGTTTCGGAAGTATATGGATAATGTTTTACGTGACAAATGGGCTTTTTATCATCAATATTTAAAAAATAATAATCCAAAATGGTCTGAGGATTTTAAGATTTTTTTTCAAGCGGAAGTCAATTATTGGTATGCTTATAATTTGATGCACTACCAAGAATCACATCTTTCAGCGGCTTCCGTGGAGAGTCTTTACCTTCCTGATGCCTATTTTGATTTTTTAAATGAAATTGTTATCAGTAGTGACGCTAATTTTATCCATCCTAATTATACGAAATTTTTAAAGTTATACTATCAATTTCGACTCCAAAAGCCAGATTTTCCTTATGGTTTGGCTTCCAAGCAGTTGATAGCTGTGCCATTGTCGCAAGATGCTATTTTATACAATGACATAGAATGTACCAAAATTATAGGAAAATTGCCCGTTAATGAACAGGTTATTGTGATGCAAAAGACTTCTTTTCAGGCACAACACCAACGAGTTCCGTTGGTCTATCGTTTGCAATGCCGTACAATTGATGGTCATTACGGATGGTTAAAAAGTACCGATGTTGAGGTATATAATTTCACTCCAAAATTAAATCAAAATCAACTTTACATCAAAAATTATGATGTAGAAACAAGGCGAGATTTCACGAGATGCACCATTATTGAAGATTCTCTCGGTTTGTTTGACGACCCTACCAGTAAAATTCCCTTGATAAGGTTGCCAATTGGGGCAAAACTTAGTGTTTTAAATGAAGCAACGAAAGATAATATTAGTTATGACTCCGAAAAAGGGGACTATGTAGCTGCGCCATTTGTAAAAGTTCGTACGGTGAACGGTATGATGGGCTGGTTGTCAGTGGCTGGTATGCAGACACATTTATTGAAAGATTCAAATTTTGAATTTAAAAGTAAAATCGCAAGTATCTCTAAATCAGACTTTTATAACTTGGATTTTTTCTTTTATGATAAAAGTTTGTATTATACTTTTGGCGAAGAAATCATCGAAAAGCTCTTGTTCAATGGCAAAGATAGAATGAAGCCGTATTTTGATTTTTATCAAAAAAAATGCCCTTATCCTGATTTGAAAGAAGAAATGGAACTTGTTTTTTCTAAAAAAGACAAATTATTTGATTTTGATACAAGTTTGATTATTATAAAAGAGCAATTGTTTGACCAACGAAGTAGTAACCTCAATCAGCGCACGGGTGCTTTTTCGCTTGCTAAAGATGACAACGCTTTTAAAAAAGGAACTGAAAAAGCATTTTCTAATCTTTTTTTTAGTGGAATTGAAACAGATTCGGTGTGCCAATGCGATCCGATTACGTATCCTGAAGTGACTTACGAAACAAAAATGGTCGAGATTAGAGGTTTGAAAAGGTTGTTTAACAAATATAATTTCAAACTTTCAATATATCCAGACATTGTAAATCACATTGAAAAAAATCCAGTGCCGCAAATCTTAAAACGGAAGAAATTTTTGCAAGAAGATACACTATGTTATCGTTTTGCTATTGTAGAACCTGTTTTAGCTCGTTTGACGTATAAAGGGAAAGCGATGGAATTGTGGCTCGAACCTGGACAAAAATTCAATATTTCCGAAGTTTTGAATGATGTTGTATTGGAAGGAGAAAGCAGCGCCCCGATGCTTTATTTGAATGAAATTGCCCGAAGTATGCATAATCTGGATTCAATTTTCTATAAAAACTATCAATTGAGCGATTTAGAGTTCAAAAAATTAGTTTCTATGGAATACATCAAGCAAAAAGAGTCTTTTTCTTACTTTTTGGCAAGGGCAAAAATTAGCCGTACTTTTCTAAAAACGGCAGAAGCAGATATTGATTATTGGTATGTCAATCATTTGCTTAGATTTGCTTACAGCAAACCTAAGGACTATAAAATGAATATCAATTATTTTGATTTTTTACAGGAAATAAAAATTCAAAATGAACGTGGGATTTTGAGTAAATCTTACCAAGAATTTGTGGAAATTTATTTGAATAAACAAATTCAAATCAATCAACACTTAAAAATCACGGATCAAAACGTTGCTCGAATGACTTTTTCTGGTCGTGTACTCAATTTTTGGGAAGCAAAATACATTAGTGAAAATTTGAAAAATGGTTTTAATGTTGAAACTTTAAAATACGCTCAAAAATTCGTCGATGAGTGTACTTACACAGTATTGATAGAGTCGGTGAAAAATGCTGTAAAAATAGCTAATTTTAACCTACAAAAGTTTCAAACCTCTAATTTTGCGCTTACAACAACCAAAAATAAAGCCTTAAATAATGTAGATTGGCGTGGAAAAAACACAGCAATAATTTTTTTGAATAAAAATGATGACAAAATAACGAAGGAAAAACAGAAGAATTTGGAAAAAAATGCTACAAAATTAGGTTACATTACTTATTTTGTTAATATACAAGGGAGTTACCACGATTGGAAACGGAGGATTCCGATGTTGCACAAAAGTCAGCATTTGTACTACGAAGATGCCAATATTTATGCTGCTAATGTAATCCAAGACCTTACTCAACCTATTTTACTTTTTGATAAAAAAGGGATTTTTAATAAGCGGGATTTACGGACAGTTATTGCCAATGTGAATGGTAAAAATTAACATAAAATCTAATATATAAAAAGTTGGTTATTAGATATTAAAGATATTAAAAACGCTTGGTATTCAATATTTTGCATTTATGCAAAATATTGAATACCACCTTCCATTGTGTATATCATTATATAATCAAAAAGGCGGGTGAAGATTGTCCATCAACCATAATTTTCGTAAATTTTTGATGCCGAGATGATTGAGTTTTAATGTCAAAACCGTTGCTCGACCATTTGCAGATATGCCTATAATTTCTAAATAATCATCTGACCAGATAAAATGTTCTTTCCATAGCATTGTTTTGGGATTGTAAAGCGATAGAGCTTCATTACGGTAGGTACACTCACACCACGAAGGTTGGCTAAATTCTGAATTTTTTTGTATCGTTTCACGTTCAATCGTTGTATTTTTTCGTGAATTGCCAAATATTCTTCATTCTCATCAGCTGTCATTGTTTCAGCCTCGCTATTTGCCAACAATTGATTGTATCGCTCCAGCAAAACGATTGGTAGCGAATGATTGATTTCTTTTAACAATTGTGTTTCTTTTTTATCTAAATTTGTTGATTTTCGAGAAGCCAACAACTGTCCGATATTGAACATAAATTGTTCAATATCAGGTGTTTCTAATGCAGATACGCCTTGTAAGACATCTTGTAAAAGAATATCTGAATGATTTGAAATAACGATTGTTTTCGTTGCTGCTGCCATTGTTCTAAATTTTTTACAAAGTTACATATTTCTCTCCAATTTCCAAAATTAGGAATAAAAAAATGGGCTAAAACCATAGTATTTGCTATGATTTTAGCCCATTTTTTCATTTCTAATACAGTGCCTTCTTCGTTGATTATCAACGATTTAGATACTATTTTTACTGCTTACTGTTGTGAATACCCTACAAAATTAGGGCTTTGACAACGAGCTGGTTCAACTATGTTATCGAATCCGTGTTGTTGCTACCCTACAAAATTAGGGCTTTGACAACAGCGAAATTGACTATCAAAGCGCATCTGTAGTTGTTGTTGCCCTACAAAATTAAGGCTTTGACAACAATTAAAACGTATGCTGAATATTACCTTTTAATAATTACAAATTTTTCTAAAAAACTCTAAATCAACGACTTGCAAAGCAAACATATCTAATTCATGTTTGTTTAAAATTTGAAAATGCTTATCATTTGAAACTAAGTAGTTGGCGTTGGCAGCGATTGCTAAATCCGCAAATTTATTATCGTCAGGGTCTTTTTCTATCAATTGCCATTTATAAAAAGGTTCTTGCAAAGTGACATTATCAGCTAAAAGCAAGATTTCACTTACTACTTTTGCAGTGCTTTCAGAATATATTCTGGTAATGACTTCAACATATTCTGTCAAAATTTCATTACTGATTACCCATTCAAATTTTTCATCAATAAAAGCATTGTAAAGCCAAAACTCTGGACGATTACGATTTATAGAAGCGATTAGGCAATTGGTATCTATCACTACTTTCATTTTGTACGTTGTTGTTGGTACAAAACAGCATCAATATCAGCATCTGAGATGCCTTTTTCATCAACAGCTTTTGCCACTTCTTCGTGGAGCTTTTCAGTATAATAACCAAGCAATAATTTTTTGATTTCTTTCATGCGATGTTCTGGCACATCACGGCTAAAAAGACGCAATAGCATCATTTGTGTGCTATTTAAAGGCGGTTGTATGGCTGTATTTGTCATTTTTATTTAAATTTTAAACAAAGTTACACTTTTTTCCCAATTTTCAAAAATTAGGATTAAAAAAATGGACTAAAAGCGCAACATTCACTGCGTTTTTAGCCCATTTTTTCATTTCTAACATAGTGCCTTCTTCGTTGATTATCAACGATTTAGATACCATTTTTACTGCTTACTGTTGTTGTTACCCTACAAAATTA
>JAYWHK010000310.1:0-42942 GCA_043777755.1 Saprospiraceae bacterium | reverse complement strand
TTGCTCAAAAAATCATAAATAACTTCCTTATAGTCAGTTATTTATAACTTTTTTCTCAACGACAAAATAATACTAATTAATTTTGAACGCCCGCTTATCTTAAATATCCAATAACTAATATCTGCTGTGTATATACCTCCCGATTAAAAAATTTTATTAGAGAAAACAAAAACACACTAACATCCATTATGAGAACATTTTTAGCACTATGTTTATTGATGTTATGCTTTGTAAATGGTTTAATCGCTCAAGATACCAAACAAAAGCAGAAAAAGACAACATCAGGGAAACACAACCAATTTGAAATCGGGCTAATCGGCGGTGTAATGACCTATACTGGTGACGTTCACAGTACCGATATTTTTCTAAAACAATCCAAACCTGCCGCAGGTGCTTATTTTCGTTACCACCTCAATGATCATCTGTCCACTCGATTCAATGTTATAAGAGGAAGAATTGCAGGAAGTGATTCTCTTTTTCTTGACGAATGGCGGTGGAAACGCAACTTTAATTTCACGTCGAATGTTTGGGATGTCAATGCCGCCATCGAATGGGAGCCGCTTGGTCACAAACGTTATGGAAAAGCAAATTCGTTTCAAAAATTATTAACGCCTTATTTCTCTTTGGGTTTGGGTGTTTTGCATGGGAAACCTAAGGTGAATTTTTATGAAAGTATAAATCCTGCCTACGCTACTCAGATTGCTTTGGATAAAAAAATCTCTAAAAATACTTTTTTTTCCATTCCTTTCGGAACGGGTTTGCGCATGGATTTGACTCGAAACTTAACAGTAAGTGGTGAGGTTTTATTCAGAACACCTTTTAGTGATTATTTAGACGGCATCAGTGAAGCTGGAAATCCTAAAAATAAAGATTGGTATTATACAGCTTTTGTTACTCTGGGCTACCGTTTGAACTACATTCAAGACAAGGATAAAGATGGTATTCCTGATGCCGAAGATACTTGTCCTGACATGGCTGGAAAAAAAGAAACGAAAGGTTGCCCTGATGGCGACGGTGATGGTGTTCCTGATGCGAGCGACGATTGCCCTACCCAAGTAGGAACATTGAATGGCTGTTTGGATAGTGACAAAGATGGAATTTCGGATAAAAACGATGCTTGTCCGAATCAAGCAGGAACGGCTGCAACGAAGGGTTGTCCTGACCGTGATGGCGACGGAATTATTGATGCAAAAGATGCTTGTCCTGACAATAAGGGAACAGCTTCATTCAATGGTTGCCCTGATACTGATGGAGATGGGGTCATAGACAAAGAAGACGATTGTCCTCAAATTGCTGGTTTGAAAACAGAAAAAGGTTGTCCGCTTAAAGATTTAGACCAAGACAATGTACCTGACAAAGATGATCTTTGTCCTGATAAAGCTGGTACAATCGCCAATAATGGTTGCCCTGATTTGCCAAAACCTGAACCCGTAAAAGTTGTTGAAGAAACGCCAAAAGTAATCAGTGTAGTCGAAGCTGCTGTTTTTGACGAGGCACTTTATGGTGTAGAATTTGAGTCAGGAAGCGCAATAATACGGAAAAAATCATACCCGATTTTAGATAAGATATTTGACATTATGCAGCAAAGAAATAATCTTTTCTTTGAGATTGAAGGACACACAGACAATAGTGGCAACGCTAAGGACAATATGAAATTGTCGCAGGAACGTTCAAAAGCGGTATATAATTATTTGGTTAAAAAGGGCGTTGCAAATAATCGTTTGTTGCCAAAAGGTTATGGAGAATCTCAGCCTTTAGTGACAAATAATTCAACTGAGAATAGAGCGAAAAATCGTCGTGTACAGTTTAAAATAAAATGATAAAAAAAATAAAAATATTTTTAAATACTAAATATCTGACAATCAATTGTTTATGTTTTATTTTTTTTGAAATAAAAATATTTTTTTTTATTTTTTTTAAATATTGTGTGACTTAAAAAAATCCTTGCGTCAGAAAGATATAAAAAGCAAACAGCTTAACGCAGTAAAAGATAATTTGAAATCAAGTAGTCAAAACAGAAACATTCTCTTAATCAGTTTCTCTTCTTAACCCAGCTACTTGTGCATCATATAAGAACGTTTTCATTTGGTTTTTTGGGGTTATTTCCGGGGCTGCCTAATGTGGCAGCCCTTTTTATTTTTGTTTAAAACTTAAACAATCCCAAGTCGTTAAAATAATTTTTTAAGAAAAAGTTATTTTCAAAAAAAGAACAATTCATCGTCCATTCCTACGTTTTCATTTTAGACAACTATTATTGAGTAGTTGGGCTAAAATAAACGTGGTTATTTTTTTCAGTCGATTGCTCAAAAAGCGATAAATAACTTTCTTACAGTCAGCTATTTATCACTTTTTTCTCAACGACAAAATAACCACGCTTATTTCTATACGCCTATTTACGTCTATTTCAAAATGAATAAAAATATACTTTACTTTTTTTCTTTCTTTTTCTTTTTTTCTTGCAAATCCACTGAGCTTTCAAAAGGAGCGCAGAATGAAGTGGAATCTTGCCAAACGCTCAATTTTGCTTTTCAGAATGCAGAAGATTTAACGTACAAATTGGTGTACTCTGTCGGAGCTGTTTCTGTTCCTGCGGGCGAAGTGGTATTTCATTGTGAAGACATCGGTGGACAATACCACATCACTGCCAAAGGGCGAACCTATGAGAGTTATGAGCAAATTTTTAAAGTAGATGATTTTTATGAGTCCTTTTTGGATAAAAAAACGTTGCTTCCTTTAACTTCTATCCGAACTGTTCACGAAGGAAAATACAATCTTTATGACAAAGTTGTTTTTGACCATCAAAAACATTCTGCCACTTCATACCGTGGCGATAGTGCAGAAAAAACAAACAAAGAGGAATTTGATACAGAGCGTTGTATGCACGATTTGATTTCAATTATCTATTTTTCTCGAAACTTGGATTTTCAACATTTAACTCAAGGTACTTACTTTCCCATTTCTATTTTTATGGATAAAAAAGCGCATCCTTTACAAGTTTTTTACAAAGGAACAGAAGCAAAAGTCAAGGTAAAAAGTTTAGGAAAATTCAATACGCAACGCTTTGCTGTACAAACCATTTCGGGAAGGACTTTTAGTGAAGAAGCTGTGATTGACATTTGGGTAAGCGACGACGAAAATAGAATTCCATTAATGATTGAATCGCCGCTTTCGGTAGGTTCTGTCAAAGCCATTTTGAAAAAATACGATGGCTTGGCGCATGAATTGAGCGCAAAAAAGTAAAAAAATTATCGAATCATTTTGATGAATGTACCTAAAAACCAGTTAGAATCTGCCTTTATCAAGGCATCTAAGGTAGAATCTGCTTTGTTAGAGAACATTTTGATGTCACTAATAACTTTTACAAATTCTTCGGAATGTTCGTCATTGCCTTTTACGCTTGACAATTCATCTAATAATTTTATAATTGGTTCTAATTCTTTCTTTTTTCGGTTGATGATGATTTTTTTTATCACAATCCACATATCTTTTTCAGCAATAAAATATTCTTTTCTATCGCCAGCTTTGAGTTCTTTATAAACTAAACCCCAATCCATCAACGCTCGGATATTCATATTTGCATTTCCTCTAGAAATTTGCAACTCCTCCATGATTTCGTCTGCACTTAACGCTTGTGGCGCAACCATCAATAAAGCATGGATTTGAGCCATCGTTCTATTAATGCCCCAATCAGAGCCTAATGTACCCCAAGCCTGTAAGAATTTATCTTTGCCTTCTTGATATTCCATAAAATTGTGTTTGTTCGTAACGCTTTAAAAGTAAAAGCGAAGGACTTATACAATCAAAGCGAAGGATTGTTCATTAAAAAATATAGAAATTCGCAAAATCATACAAATTACTTATTTTCATACAAATCAATATGCTCGTCTTCCTCTTCATTACTTCTTTTTTTCCAACGCTCATAAAATTTTGTGGAAGCTTCCGTTAGCGAAATTCCTTCCATATTGAGCGAAGCCAAAATCTCTGAAAGGCTATTGATGCGACCTTCTACATCAAAAAACTTATTGACAATAGCAATTTTTCTTTGCTCCACGATACAATAACCAGAGCTAAAATTTCCCTTTTCATAACGTACTATGTAGCCCGTTTCTTCCAGTAAAGTTTCTAATTTTTGTAATGTTGTTTTAGTATATTTCATTTTATGTTATAAAAAAAGGTAGAAATTTTTAATTTTTAAATAGAAAGACCTATTTTTGTCCACAAAAGTAGAAAAAATGAAACAACTTTTAATTATTTTGCTAACAATTGCTTGTTTTTTTTCAAAAACACAAGCACAAAGCACGTTTAAAGGCGGTATTGTCTTTGGAATGAATGCTTCTCAAATCAATGGTGACAACAGTGCTGGCTACAATAAATTTGGTTTGACGGGCGGTGTACAAGTGTCTATAGTTACGTCTGAAATAAAATACTGGACAACTGGTATTTTTTATAGTGAGCGAGGCAGCCGTAGCCGAGCGTTTGAAACAGGTGGCGTTCCATGGACTATTCGTTTGCCTTACATCGAAGTTCCTTTTATGTTCAATATCAAAGATTGGAAGTCTGATGATAGCGAAGATGCTTTTTACAGAATGCACGCTGGTTTGGGATTGAGTTACGGAAGATTGTTTAATCCGAAAGCATCAACTTTTTCTCCTTGGCTTGGTCGGGAGCAATATTTTAGGAAAAATAACATCAGTTGGGTAGCCGAAGCAACGCTTTTTAGCAATGCGCACTTTGGTATAGGTATGCGTTACACTCGTGACATTGCAAGGATTTTCCAAAAAAATGTAAATGTAAATTCAGACCCTTTAATTGGTCATTTCATTACGCTGCGAGGATTGTACGTTTTTTAAATAATTCAATCCCAAACACAAAAAATAAACATAAAAAGCTGTTCCAACTTGCGTTTCTATTGTTCCCTCAACCATAAAAGACAAACCTGTAATAATGTTTAAAGCTAAAAAAATAGGCTCTTGATAATTTTTTTTATAAAAAATAGGAAATAAATAAGCAAAAAGAAAAATAAATAGCCCAATTGTTCCCAATCCTGCATAAGTCATAATGTATTGGTTGTGAGGAATTTTTGGTTCTTTTTCTTGAGGAAAAACCTCTTTGTAGGCAATACTGACCTCTTTTTCCAAATCTCCGTAACCGCAACCCAATATTGGCGAATCATTGCCAACTTTCAAACCTGCCATGATAGAGCCTATGCGTTCTGCATCAGAGTAATTTGCGCCATTACCAGCTCGAAACTGTTCAAAATCAAAAAAAGCATATTCTACTTTTTTCTTAATACTTGGAAAAAAAACATAAGAAAGTGAAGGTATTCCTATTGAAAATACCAATAATGCTACAATCAAAAAATATTTTTTACTTAAAAAAATATAACGCACACCTAACATAATCACAGTTAGGTAAAAACAAGCAATGCCACTTCTAACTGCCAAAATATGAAGACTAGCAAAAAGAAAAATAATACTTGCCATCAAGCTATTTTTTTTCCATTGTTTATCAAAATCTTCCTTTTTCCATAAAATAAAACCAACAATGGTTGAAAATGCCAATAATAAACTGAATCTAATGTGATTCATAGGAACAGGAATATTTTTTCCTCTCAAAAGCGATTCGTTAATGGCTTCAAAATCTTGGCTATAATGCACCAAAACGCCTATCATCGTAAGCGAAAGTAAGGCTATCAAAAAATAAAAAGTTGTATGGTAAATTTTTTTTGAGATGGGAACAAGCCAAGCGAATGCCAAAGGCATAAGCAAAAATGGCAATCGGATTCGCAATCGTTCTGAAAAATAACGCATATCTTCTGACCAAAAACCGCTTATCAGAACTGTAAAGAAAAAAAGCGTAACAACGATAAAATCTTTATTTTTAAAAAAATCAGTAAAATAGTTCGTTACTTTTTGTAAAACGCTATGCTGGAAAATGCTCTCCTCTCGCTTGGATTTAAGAGAAGCAATTAACCACAAAAACATACTTAACGAAAGCAAAAAACGAGAATAAATCAAGCCCAAAACGGTCAAACAACTCAAGAAAACCAGTATGTTTTCAAAAGAAAAATAAGAGAAAAATTTGCTATTTTTTATATAATTTTGCATTTTTATAAATTCAAAAAGATTTTCAACAAAAGATATTGGATTTTGCCAACGATAAAATGTAACTTTGCAGCAATCAAGCAAAATGCAAAATGTAAAAATCTAAATTTAAAAGTTAAAAATCCTGTTAATCAGCAACTTATGACTTCAAACGGTGCTATTTATTTTTTACATTTCACTGAGAAGGCGTTACAGCACAAAAGTAATTAATTTATGGATATTTTCGAGCAATTAGATGCAATTTTAGCAGATATAAACGACGCTAACCTTCAAACAGCTGAAGAGTTAGAGGCTTTTCGTATCAAATATTTAGGAACAAAAAATATTTTGAAGCCACTTTTTGGCGAAATTAAGACTGTTCCAAACGAGCGAAAAAAAGAGTTTGGTCAAGTTATCAATACGTTGAAGGATAGTGCCGAAGCAAAATTTGCAGCGGTAAAAGAAACTTTAGAAGCTACCGCTTCTGCAAGCGAAGACGCTGATTTGGATTTGTTTGCACCAGGAGAACCACTTTCAAAAGGCAGTTTGCATCCAGTGAATATTGTGATGAATCGCATTGTAGAGATTTTTCAAAGGGTTGGTTTTGCTGTTGTAGAAGGGCCAGAAATTGAAAGCGATTGGTATAATTTCACAGCGATGAACACGCCACCTGACCATCCTGCACGTGATATGCAAGATACATTTTACATTGCTGGCAACATCGAAAACCTTTTGCGCACGCACACTTCGCCAGTGCAGGCTCGTGTGATGGAAACGCAAAAACCACCAATACGAATCATTGCGCCAGGTCGTGTGTATCGAAATGAAACAATTTCATCTCGCTCTCACTGCCAATTTCATCAAGTAGAAGGCTTGTATATTGACGAAAATGTATCTTTTGCTGATTTGAAACAAACACTTTTGTACTTTGCGCAAGAAATGTTTGGCGCAACGAACATTCGTCTTCGTCCATCATTCTTTCCATTTACAGAGCCAAGTGCCGAAATGGATATTTGGTTGGGAACAGAAACGGAAAAAAATCGACGATTAACTAAAGGTTCTGGTTGGATGGAGATTTTGGGCTGCGGAATGGTTGATCCACAAGTTCTGGAAAATTGTGGTATTGATTCTAAAAAATATACAGGTTTTGCGTTTGGAATGGGCGTTGAACGTCAGGCATTGCGTTTGTTTGAAATTGGCGATATTCGTTTGCTTTTTGAAAATGATGTACGCTTTTTGAAACAGTTTTCGAGCGCAGTGTAGGAAAGTAAGAGAGTGAGAGAAAGAGGAAAATAGGAGCGTAAAACAAACAACAATTCATCAAAATAAGGAAACCAATGGCTGCTCAAAAAGTCACAATGGTGGCACGTTTGCTTTTAGAAAAACGTGGCAATCTACTCTTTTTAGCGCAAACGACTAAAAATGGCGGAAAATATTCTTTGGTTGGCGGTAAGGTGGATAATGCCGAACTCGCCACTGATGCGCTTGTGCGTGAAGCGATGGAGGAAACGGGTATTATCGTTCAAAAAGAAGGATTGCGCTTGGCCCATGTTTTACAACGCCAAAAAAGTGACAACACAATGATGGTCGTATTGTATTTTTCTGCCAAAGAATGGATTGGCGAAGCCGAAAACAAAGAACCCAAAAAATTTAAAGGTGTTCATTGGTTCGATATGAATAACTTGCCAAAAAATCTTTCTCGCATCACCAAAAAAGTATTGACCAATTACCAAAAAGGAATTTTATATACAGAATACGACGAGCGAAAAAGTGCGATTTAAGCTGCAATAATCACTTCTGCTTTACGAATTACTTTTTGATTCCAAACAAAACCTTCCTTTATAAATTCGAGAATTGTACCAGCACTTTTGCTGCTACCTTGTCTGCGCTCTACGATGTGTGTATAGTCGTTATCACTCGAGGCGGTGGACATTGGAATGAGTGAAATGTCATTTTTTTCTAACAAAGATAACAAAATCGCTTTATTTTTACCTTCACTTTTGTCATAAGCACTCAAAAAATCCTCGGCAAAAGACATAAAACCTTTTTCCGCTTCCGCTTTTTCCATTTGCATTTTTTGACGAAGTAAATGATTTTCTTTTAATAAATCAATTGTTTTTTGGCGGAGTTGTGTGATTTCTTCTATCATTTTTTTTGTTATTATTTTTTTATAAAATTTTTTGTTGTCAATTATTCATTGTACCTTTGTAACCACTGTATAAGGTTATACTACTTGGTTATGGATAAATATTTAACGCTCTCAGAAGCCTCTGAACTCATAGGCAAAAGCAAAGAAACACTACGCCGTTGGGATAGAGAAGGCAAACTGACAGCTGTACGTGAACCTATGAGCAATTATAGGGTTTATAAAAAAACAGAAGTTCAAGCATTGTTTTATGATTTTTTGGCAACAGAAACAAACGAAATAACTAATAATTTTGTCAAAGCCAATCAAGATTATAGTGTTTTAGAATTGTTTGCTGGTGCAGGAGGATTGGCGATTGGCATGGAACAAGCTGGTTTAAAATGTGTTGCGCTCAATGAAATTGATAAATGGGCTTGTCAAACACTACGCCACAATCGCCCGAATTGGACGGTCTTGGAAGGTGACATTAAAGCCTTTGAATTTTCGGCATACCACAACAAAGTTGATGTTGTAACAGGCGGTTTTCCTTGTCAAGCATTTAGTTATGCAGGTAAAAAATTAGGTTTAGCAGATGCCCGAGGGACACTTTTTTATGAGTTTGCAAGGGCTGTACAAGAAGTAAATCCTCCTATTTGTATTGGTGAAAACGTCCGTGGTTTGTTGAGTCATGAAAATGGAAAAACACTGCAAGGCATGATGTCTATTTTAGACGAAATAGGCTATAATGTTGTTCCAATTCAAGTTCTGAAAGCAATCAATTTCAAAGTTCCTCAAAAAAGAGAACGTTTGATTTTAGTTGGAATTAGAAAAGACATTGATATAAAATATGAATACCCAATACCTTTTAAGAAAATTTACAACTTACAAGATGCTTTGAAAAAAAGTGAACTTTTTGCTTGTGATGTACCAAAATCAGAAGGTGCGAAATATCCAAAAAGCAAAATTGACGTTTTAGATTTAGTTCCACCAAAAGGTTATTGGCGTGATTTGCCACTTGACATTCAAAAAGAATTTATGGGCGGAAGTTTTCATTTGGGTGGAGGAAAAACAGGTATTGCTCGTCGCATTGGTTGGGACGAACCTTGCCTAACGCTAACCTGTAGTCCTGCCCAAAAACAAACAGAACGTTGCCATCCTGACGAAACTCGACCTTTTACAGTTCGTGAATATGCTCGAATTCAAACGTTTCCTGACGATTGGAAATTCGCAGGTTCTATTGCGCAACAATATAAACAGATTGGCAATGCTGTTCCCGTGAATTTAGGTAAAGAGGTTGGTTATTCAATTGTCAAATTCTTAAACAATTATTACAACTTATCAAAACCCAAATAATAATTATAATTTTCAAAAGTAATTTGCTCTAAAATACTTCTTTTGGAAGTTGTCGTAGCCATTTTTATTTCATCTAAGGCTGAGTTATCAGCAATTGATTCTGTTTGATTTATCGAACCAAGATAATCGTTGATGGCAACTGGTAATGCTTTGTACAATTGAAAAAGTGCGTCTTCTTGTCCCGAAAGTAAAGCGTAAAACTGGTCACCCGAAATCTTATATACTCTACTATGGCTGTACTCTTTGCCATTGATTTCACCCTTCCAAAGTTCAGTAAAACTTCCTTTTGCTAAAATTTGAACCCAATAGCATTTTGCTTTTTTATAAGTATCAGCATAGTTTTTCAATTTTTGGAACAAACTTTCTGCCGAGCTACTGTTCATTGTATTGTGTTTGTTTTTGATGTCTGCAAATAGAGTATCGTCATTTGCTTTAATATCAAAACCACTGAAATCTCCTACTTCAAAACCTTCAATTCCTCCCAAAATCTGCTCGTGAAAAGTTCCTATCGAATTGTTAATGGATTTATCAATTTGTCGCAAAACCTCTGCTTGAATCAGGCTCTCTTCATCAATATTATTGAATTTTGCATCAAAAGTAAGTTTCATTGTATCTACTTTATTGCTGTAAAAACTCTTCTTATCAACGTTGTTTTTTGCCTTTGCGTATGCTCTATAGAGGTTTTCCACGCAATAAAGCAAGTGTTCATCAGAAATAAAACCTACGTATTTATTAGCCATTTTATCTTTTTTGGTTCTTTTTTTACAAAAAATATAACTATTTACCACTCTTGCAATTTTTTACCACGAAGAAACGGAGAACACAGAGTGTGACAAAAAAATTAGCCGAAGGCTAATTTTTTTGTCACACTCTGTGACCTCTGTTTCTCCGTGGTAAAAAATAAAAAATCTTCGATTTTTTGACGCTAAACAGTTACCAAAAAACTATTTCAGACTCAATATTTTTTGGTATTTTTCAGTATTTTTCAATAGTTTAATGGATTCTTCAATTTCCTTATCGTTGCGCAAACCCATTTGGATTTTACCTTTTTCATAATAATAACGTGCAGCAATTTCTTTTTCAATCAAATCAATTAAATCCTTTTTGTGGCGTTGGATTTCGATTTTTTTCTCTGTCAAAATTTTTGCCTCAGCTGCTTTCAAATCGCCAGATATTGCTTCTAAGAGATTTTCTTTTTTAGCTTTTTCACGCAAATCAGTGATAATTTTGTCACTTTCTGTTTCACCAAAAAATCCTCTTACTTCCAAATATTTTGTAAAACCTTCAAAATCAGTAAAATGAAATTGTTTTACTTCTGAAATTGTTTTATTTTTGATACAAAATTCTGTAACGTAATCAAAAATATAGTACTTATCATTCAAACTTTTTACCACCGAAGATTTCGTTTCACTTTCTACATAAACGTCAGGCGTAACGCCACCACCATCTAAAACACGGCGACCATTCTTGGTTTTGAATGCAGTACGCAATGAATCTGGAATATTTACAGGTTTTCCATTCTGGTAAGTTACACCTTGAATGCAACGCCCAGAAGGAATATAATACTTGGAAGTTGTCAATTTTACCTTAGAATTATAACCAATATCTTTCACGTTTTGTACCAAACCTTTACCATAAGAACGCTGTCCCATCAGTACTGCCCTGTCCAAATCTTGCAAAGAGCCAGAAACAATCTCCGAAGCCGAAGCAGAACCTTTGTCTATCAAAACCACAACTGGAATCTTTTCATCAGCAGCGGTACTGGTTGTTTTGAACGACTTATCCCAGTCTTCTACTTTTCCACGAGTAGAAACAACAACTTCGCCTTTTGGCACAAAAATATTCACCAAATTCACAGCTTCATTCAAAAGTCCACCACCATTGCCACGCAAATCCAAAATCAAACCTTTGAGGTTGCTGTTATTTTTTTTCAAATCCAAAAAAGCGTTTTGAACATTTCCGCCAGCATCACGTGTAAAGGTCGTCAATGCCACATAGCCAATATCGTCACTCACCATACCAGAGTATGGAACATTTGGAACATCAACTTCATCACGTTTTAGCTTGATTTTCAGCTCTTTAGTTTCGCCAGGGCGACGAACATTGATTTCCATTTCTGTTCCAGGTGCGCCTTTCATTACTTCATAAAGTTCATCAGAACCTTTGCCTTTTGCAGATTGCCCATCAATACTCAATAAAATATCGCCTGGTTTAAGACCAGCTTTGAAGGCTGGGCAATTCTCATAGGTTTCTGTTACTACAGGAAAATCTCCAATTTTTTCGACAACAGCACCAATACCATTGTATTTTCCTTCAATGTTATATCGAAAACCTTCGATCTCACTTTCAGAAATATAATTTGTATAAGGATCAAGGTGATTCAACATTGCATCAATCCCTATACGCATCGTGCGTGCAGGGTCGAGGTCATCAACATAATACGTATTGATTTCCTTGTAAATATTGGCAAAAAGTTCAATATTTTTAGCAATTTCAAAGTATTTTCCAGTATCAACTGTCTGAGAAGCGATTCCAAATACACCCATGAAAGCGATTGGAAGGGCGAAGCGTTTTTTAAGTTTCATAATATATAAGTAGAAAAATCTATAATATTTTTATTCTGTTGCGAAATTACATATTTTTTGATAAAAACTTAGCGTATTTTTTTTAACACTAATTTACACTAATTTTACTAATTTACACCAATCGTGATGTTGAAAATTAAATCTGATTTCACTGATTTAATTAAAACGAAGTTTTAATTTTGTAAGTGGTATGTTCTTACATGTTTTTTGACAAAATTATGCCAAAAACAAGCTTTTTTCTTTTACAAAAAAAAGCATTATAAGTATGTACACA
The DNA here is from genome assembly GCA_043777755.1 of Saprospiraceae bacterium. Classification (GTDB taxonomy): domain Bacteria; phylum Bacteroidota; class Bacteroidia; order Chitinophagales; family Saprospiraceae; genus CANHEE01. The sequence continues at coordinate 30,522 of JAYWHK010000310.1, read as the reverse complement.
AAGTAACCAAAGTTATTTTTCAACGATAAAACAACCCCAATTATTGCTTTCTTTATTAACGTAAAAAAAAATAAATGGTTAAGAATTTTTCGATTTTCACAAAAAAAGACTTAAATTTTTGATTTTCAAAAATTTAAGTCTTTAGAACTTTTTATCAAAGCGTCAATTTAACATTATTAACGTCTGCGCTGCTGACGAGCTGGTGCAATACTGCTATTATTGCGCTCATTGCGTTCAACGATACGGTCTTCACGAGCATCTTTATCAACATTGTAGCGGTGTTGAATTTTTCCATTTTGATATTCTTCTAATGCAATCACAACGGGATTAGGCAAACGCTCATAGAATTTAGAGATTTCGATTTGCTCTTTGTTCTCGTGGATTTCTTCGATGGTATCAGAAGTTACCGCAAATTCTTCTAATTTGCTGTTCAACTCATGCTTGATTTCGACAGCCAATGTCTTAGCACGTTTGGTAATAATCGCCAATGTTTCATAGATATTTCCAGTATCTTTGACCATTGCTTTTACATCACGCGCACGTACATTAGGGTCAATGCCTTGCGCTCTTGTTTTAATATCTGTCATATTTATAATCTATTTTAACTAACGTAAACTAAATTTGAATGAATATATTGTATATAAACAACTCTTGAAGTCCTTTCCTTGGGAGAGGATTTAGGAGAGGTCTTAATTAATTGCTTTTTTGCTGTCTGCAAAAATTTCTTTTAATTTTTTCTTTGCTTCTTTATTGATGCCGCCAACTTCTTTGCGGTATTTGCTTTTATCGAAACGAGCAAGAAAGCTATCACTTTCTTCAATAGCCAATTTGTAACGCTCCTCTTGTTTGTCTAAAACAGAATTTTTAGCATAATTGTTTGCTGCCAAAATAATTTTGTAGCGAATAAGTTCTGCGTTACTGGTTTCTGGAAAATCCTTCAAAACATTATTGTAAGTCTGAATAGCTGCCTGATATTCTCTCAAATTAAAATACAATGTACCTTCATCAAAGGCTTTTGTTTCTAATTTTTGACGCATTTCATCAATCAATTTGTTGGCTTCTTTTACACGCTCACTACTTTGATACGTATTGACAAAAAGCTGTAACTCATCAATTGCTTTGGTTGTTGAAGTTTGGTCTAATTTGAATCCTGGCGATTGCTTATAATTGCAATAAGCCGCCATATAATCTGCTTCTTCACGACTTGCACTACCTGGATATGTTTTAGAAAATTGGTCAAAATAGTAATTACCAGAAACGTATTTTTCTAAAAAATAGTGTGTATAAGCGTAACGAAAATATACTTTTTCGGCATCTTGACGACCACGTAAGCTGCTGATTACCAAATCGTAAAGCGTTTGAGCTTTGGAATAATCGCCTTTGTCGTAGAGTGCGTCCGCTTTTTTCAAAATGGCATTGGCATCACCGCTTGTACGAAGTTTTTCAAATTCTGATTTACAAGAACTTAAAAAAAGTAAAAGTGCTGCAATCCAAATAAAATTTAATCTAAGTTTGTTCATATATTTTTGTATAAAATACTTCTTGGGCTAATAAGCCTGCAAAGGTACTATTATTTTATTGGTTATCAAAAAAAATCTATGTATAATGTGTTTATTTTTGTAAAAAAGGTTGTACAAAAGACAATAAAACTTTTTTAAAGTAGATTTTTTAGATGATTTTAGGAAAAGTCAAAATTTTCTCCTATTTTTGCATTAAATTTATTATTCATATCAACTTGCTATTTTTAGGATAACTTAAGTAATTCTTAACAACTACTTACTCACAAACAAAAGAATTTTCAGGCAATATTCCAAAAACATGAGAGCCTTATTCTCTATATCAAGTTTATTTTTCTTTTTTAATGCATTCGCTCAACCGCATAATCCCGTAAAATGGACGTATGAAGCAAAGTGTTTGAAAAAAAAAGGAGAATTTGAGTTGGTCTTCAAAGCAAAAATTGAAGACGAATGGGCTATTTATGCACAAGATGTTGATTGTCTTGAATGTCCAACACCTACAACGATTGATTTTGAAAGGGATTTTCATTACGAACTCATCGGGGATTGTATTGCGGAAGGAGATAGAAAAACAGCTTACGACGATTTGTCAAAAACAAGTATTAGCAAATATAAAAATACTGTTGTATTCAGACAGAAAATAAAAGTTACAGCTTCTTTGGATACTGTTTTAGGTTTTATTTGTTATTCCGCTTGTAACAACAGCCGCTGCCTTCCTGCACGTGATTTTAACTTTGTTATAAAATTACCTGATTGCAACGACAAAAAACACCACGGACAATCGAGCGATGATCTTTCTTTTTTCAAACGTTTATTTAGACGAAACGATTCTTATTAACAGAATATAAACAACAATTGTTCGTTTATTATCGTGCTTTATTAAAATCAAAATATTTATTTTTATGAGAATTATATATTCCTTTCTATTTTCAATCTTAACTTTTTTTGTTGTTGCGCAAAGTCCTGTCAAGTGGGCTTTTGAAGCAAAATATTTAGATAAAGACAATTATCTTTTAATATCTACGGCGACTATTCAAGACGGTAATTATACTTACTCTCAATATTTGTCAAGTGATGAAGGTCCAGTAAAAACAAGTTTTGAATTTAAAAAGGATGCAAATTACTCTTTACAGGGGCAAATGGATGAATGTGGTGATAAAGTAGAATTAAATGATCCTCTATTTGACAATATGAGAATTATTAAATTCAAACATAAATTTGTTTGTTATCAAAAAGTAAAAGTTATTGATGCTTCTAAACCAATTGGTGGTTACCTTTCATTTATGTCTTGTAATGAACAAGCGTGTATGCCACCTAAGGATGTAGATTTCAAGTTTGTCTTACCTGCAAAAGACCCTGCCAATGCCTATTCTCCTCCAAAGTGTAATGGAAGTGGCGATTTACAGATGAAACTTATAGGAGGAGGTTCTGTAACACCAATTCCAAACACTACAATTTCAACACCTGCGATTGTCACTACCAACTCAACAACCATCACGAATACTCCTCCTGATGCAACATTGGCAAGTGGCGGAACAGAATCAACGACTACGCTAACTACCGTTGTTCCAACACCATCAGAACCACAACGTCCTGACGACGTTAATTTTCAAGGTTTTTTTGATAGCAAAAGAGAAATAAATGTTACACAACCCATCAATGGCAATTGTGGCTCTATCCAAGTGGCAAATGAGGATAATTTGTGGCAATTGTTTTTCTTAGCATTTTTAGGCGGCTTGGTAGCATTATTGACACCTTGCGTTTTTCCAATGATTCCACTAACGGTTAGTTTTTTCACAAAAGGAAGCGGAACTCGTGCCAAAGGAATCAGAAACGCCATTATTTATGGACTTTCTATTATTGCGATTTATGTTACTATTGGTATCGTTGTCACAACGCTTTTTGGTGCAAATACTTTGAACGCAATGGCAACCAATCCTTGGGTAAATACAGCATTTTTCTTAATATTTGTAGCTTTTGCTTTTTCATTTTTTGGCTACTACGAAATCACATTACCAAGTTCTTGGTCCACTTCTACCGACCAAGCCGCTGACAAAGGTGGCTTAATTGGTATCTTTTTCATGGCATTTACCTTGGCATTGGTATCTTTTTCTTGTACAGGCCCTATTATTGGCTCTCTTTTAGTACAAACCGTTTCCAATACGACTGATGCAATATTTGGCTTTATTCCTAAAAAACCATTGGTCGGTATGTTCGGCTTTTCATTAGCATTGGCGTTGCCATTTGCATTGTTTGCGATGTTTCCAAGTTGGTTAAACTCTTTGCCAAAATCAGGCGGCTGGATGAATAGCGTAAAAGTAACTTTAGGCTTTTTAGAATTGGCTTTTGCCTTGAAATTCCTTTCTACGGCGGACTTAGTGGCACACTGGGGCTGGTTGCGTTGGGAAATTTTCTTAGGCGTTTGGATGTTGGTTTTCTTAGGATTAGGACTTTACCACTTGGGTAAAATAAGTTTTCCACATGACAATCCAACCCGTAAATTGAGCAAAGCAAACTGGGCATTGGGCTTGGGTTCTTTGGCGATGGTTGCCTATTTGGCTTTCGGTTTCCAATACAAACCATTGAGCGTTTTAAGCGGACTTGCGCCTTCATATACCTACAATTTTTTTGGACCAAAAGGCTGTGTACACGGCATCGAATGTTTCCATGATTTTGACGAAGCAGTGGCTTATGCTAAAAAAGTAGGAAAGCCAGTTTTTGTGGATTTTACAGGTTATGGCTGCGTAAATTGTCGTAAAATGGAAGAAAATATTTGGGTAAAACCAGAAATTTTGAAGTTTTTAAAAGAAGACTACGTGGTTGTTTCGCTTTATGTAGATGATGAAGCACGTCTATTTCCAGACGATAAACAAAAATATATTTCAGATAAAAACGATGGTGAAAAAATTCGTACTGTTGGCGCAAAATGGAGTTCTTTCCAACGCAACAATTTTAACGAGGCTTCTCAACCACAATATATTTTGATGGACAATGACGGAAAAACCATTCTGACACATCCAAAAACTTATACACCTAACGCAACAGAATACAAAGACTTTTTGGAGTGTGGCGTTGCTACATTTAAAGGATTAAAAAAATAAAAAAAATATGCCGATAGCAATCATCACAGGTGGTAGCAAAGGAATAGGAAAAGCCTTAGTTGGGCGTTTTGCCAACGAAGGCTTTTCTATTGCTACTTGCGCCCGTTCCAAAGCGGATTTGGAAAAATTACAATCTGAAATCAATCAAAAATTTCCGAATATTACAATCCTTTGCGTTCAAGCGGATTTGAGCAAAAAAGAAGAAGTTGCCCATTTTTCAGGAGCAGTCTTAGCAAAATGGTCGAATATTGATGTACTAATCAACAATACAGGCGTTTTTTTACCAGGCGAAATCCATAGCGAAAGCGAAGGAACGCTCGAAAAAATGATTGACACCAACTTGTACAGTGCCTATTATTTGACACGTGACATCGTACCGAGCATGATTGAGCAAAAGAAAGGACACATCTTTAATATGTGTTCGGTGGCAAGTCTAAAAGCCTACTCTAATGGTGGTTCTTATGCCATTTCAAAATTTGCTTTGCTGGGTTTTTCAAAGTGTTTGAGAGAAGAACTGAAAGACAAAGGTGTCAAAGTAACCTCTATTATGCCAGGCGCAACATGGTCAGATTCTTGGGCTGGAGTTGATTTACCAGAAGACCGATTAATGCCCGCTTCTGACATTGCTGATGCCATTTGGGGCGCATTCAATCTGTCAAAAGTTGGCGTTATTGAAGATTTGGTGATTCGTCCGCAATTGGGCGATTTGTAAGATTAAGTAGGTGAAAATTATTGAAGGAAAATCACAAATGAACAAAAAAAACCTTTTTAGACGTTCTTTGATAATTTCTCCCACCTTTTTTTTATTTTTGCCAGAATTAAAACTACACCATTATATTATTTTTTAAAATGAAAAAAACTGCACACTTATTATTTTTTATTTTTATAAATATTATTTTTATAAAAAATGTTTTTGCTCAAAACATACACAACAATCCAACTTCTAACCATGGTAATAAATTCGAGCAATTGGGCAGTATCTTGACGGATCCCAATAGCTACCGTACCGCTTCTGGTGCGCCTGGTGCTGCCTATTGGCAAATGAAGGCTGACTATGTTATTGATGCTACCTTAGATGAAAAAAACACAACACTTATTGGTAATGAATGGATTACATATTTCAATAATTCACCAGAGCCTTTGACTTATGTTTGGTTGCAGTTAGATGAAAACGAGCATGACCCAAAGAGCGACAACCAAACTTTTGATGGTAGTAAAATGCCGCAAACGCCACAGCCTTTTGATTTGGAATACCTTCAGCCAGAAAAACGTTTTGCTGGTTTGGGTTGCAAAATTGACGAAGTAAGTGACGAAACTGGTCGCCCAATGCGTTATACCATCAATCAAACCATGATGCGTGTTGATTTGGGAACAGAACTCAAAGCAAACTCAAAGGTGAAATTCAAGGTGCGTTGGCATTACAAAATTCCTGACCGTATCAAATCTTGGGGCAGAGGAGGATTGGAATTTTTTCCAGAAGATGGCAATCACTTGTTCACAATGGCTCAGTGGTTTCCTCGTATGTGTGTTTATTCTGATTTTCAAGGTTGGCAAAATCGTCAATTCACAGGTCGTGGTGAATTTGCTTTGACATTTGGCAATTATCAAGTGAATTTGACTGTTCCTGCGGATCATATCATTGCAGCAACGGGCGAATGTCAAAATTATAAAGAAGTATTGACTCCTGCACAATTTGCTCGTTGGGAAACTGCAAAAAAAGCAAATGATGTCGTAGAAGTGGTTACTTTAGAAGAAGCAAAAAATGCTGAGAAAAATAAAGTTTCCGCTACCAAAACTTGGCGTTACAAAGCGGACAATGTTCGTGATTTTGCTTGGGGAAGCTCTCGTAAATTCATTTGGGACGCAAAACCTACTACCGTAGAAGGCAAAACAACCATGTGTATGAGCTATTATCCAAAAGAAGCATACACTTTATACCGTAAATATTCTACAAAAACGGTTGAACACACCATCAAAACCTATTCAAAATATACCATTCCTTATCCATATCCTGTAGCGATTAGCGTTGAAGCATCTAATGGTATGGAATATCCGATGATTTGCTTTAATTTTGGTCGTGCCGAAAAAGATGGAACGTACAGCGATGGTACAAAATACGGCATGATTAGCGTAATTATCCACGAAGTTGGACATAATTTTTTTCCAATGATTGTGAACAGCGATGAGCGTCAGTGGTCTTGGATGGACGAAGGTTTGAATACTTTTGTACAATATTTGACAGAACAAGAGTTTGACAACAATTATCCATCAAGCCGAGGCCCAGCTAATAAATTGACAGATTATATGAAAATGTCAAAAGACCAATTAGAGCCAATTATGACGAACAGTGATAATATTGCTCGTTTTGGCGACAATGCTTATGGAAAACCAGCAACAGCTTTGAATATTTTGAGAGAAACGGTCATGGGTCGTGAGCTTTTTGATTATTCTTTCAAAGAATATGCTCGTCGTTGGGCATTCAAGCACCCAACTCCTGCTGACCTTTTCCGTACGATGGAAGACGCTTCGGCAGTTGATTTGGATTGGTTTTGGAGAGCTTGGTTTTATGATATTGAGCCAGTTGATATTGCTTTGGACAGCGTAAAAGCAAAGGTGATTTATGACAAATCGTTTTCAAAAAAAGAAACAAAAGCTGCTAAATACGAAAATCTTGCAGATGTGCGTAACCGTGATGCTGGAATGAAATTTTTGGTTGATCAAGATACGACATTGCGTGATTTTTATTATTTCAATAGAGATGAAGAAGCTCCGAAAGCGGAAAAAAAATCAAGAGTAGAGCCTGCAACAGATTCTCTTTACGAAGCACATAAAAATACGCATCTTTATGAGTTGAGTTTTAGTAACAAAGGTGGAACGGTAATGCCAATTATATTACAATGGAATTTTACAGATGGTACATCTGAAATTGAGCGTATTAGTGCGCATATTTGGCGAAAAGACGAGAAGAAAGTAACAAAAGTTTTCTTGAAAACAAAACAAGTAAGTTCTATTGTACTCGACCCTTTGAAAGAAACGTGTGATATTGACGAAAGCAACAACCGTTGGAATACCGATGTTGCGCCTTCTCGTTTTGAATTGTTCAAAGCTCGACAAGGAGATGGACGTTTTCCAAAAAGCGAGAATAGAATGCAAAAAGCACAAAAGAAAAATTAAAAAATAAAGAAAAAAACGCCATCATTTCTCACGAAACGATGGCGTTTTAATTTCTAATCTTCAATTGGGAAAAAGTTTAAGTCCTTAGTTTTTTGAAGGTTGCTTGTCTGAATCGTCCCAACTCATAAGAATTGTTCCGATGTAAAGAACTAAAACAAAAAATACTTGTGTCATAAGGGTAGAGTTTAAGCTGAGTTTAAAATATGATTTAAGGTAATAAGATACTGCAAAGGTATGTCTTTTATGTTAAAAAAACATGAATTTAATGATAAATATGCTCTAATTATTTAATTATTTTTTTTATAAACAATTGAAAATAAAGCATTTAGATATTTTTTGTAATTATATTTTATAAAAATAATCTAAAAAGAAATATCGTTGTTAGAAAATACTTTTTGAACAAATAATAACTAAGTTTTAGAAATTATGAATAAAAAAAGTATTTTTTAGAATATTAGCCCAAAAGTCCTGCTTTGGCAGACACCTCCATCATTCTATCAATAGAAGCACGTCCTTTTTCGATAACCCATTCTGGTAAAATCACTTCTGGCAATTCATATTTCATTGCCAAATAAAGTTTTTCCATTGTATTAAGCCTCATGTGCGGACATTCGTTACAAGCACAATTGTTGGTCGGTGGAGCTGGAATAAACGTTTTATTGGGCGATGCTTTTTGCATCTGATGAATAATTCCTGCTTCGGTAGCGACGATAAATTCGGTAGCGTCGTCTTTAATTGTATATTTCAAAAGTCCCGTTGTAGAACCAATGTAATCTGCTTGGTCTAACAAATTCGCTTCACATTCAGGATGCGCAATAAATTTTGCATTTGGATAGCGTTCACGCAATTTGGTAATTTTTTCTTGCGAAAAAATTTCATGCACCATACACGCACCATTCCAAAGCACCATTTCACGCCCTGTTTTCTTTTGCAAATAAGCCCCTAAGTTTTTGTCAGGCGCAAAGATAATTTTTTGGTCAGGAGGAATACTCTCAATAATTTGAACAGCATTGGTAGATGTACAACATATATCAGTCAAAGTTTTTAACTCAGCGGTACAGTTGATGTAACTCACTACGATGTGGTCAGGATGTTTTTCTTTGAATTTGGCAAACAAAGCTGGCGGACAAGAATCAGCCAAAGAACAACCCGCTTTTAAATCTGGTAACACTACTTTTTTGTTAGGAGAAAGCATTTTAGCTGTTTCAGCCATAAAATGTACACCTGCAAAAACAATCATGTCGGCATCTGTTTCAGCCGCTTTTTGAGAGAGTCCAAGACTATCACCGATATAATCCGCAATGTCTTGAATGTCGCTATCTTGATAATAATGGGCTAAAATAACCGCATTTTTTTCTTTTTTAAGGCGATTGATTTCGGCGACCAAATCAAGTGTTGGGTCAATCTCCAAATCCAAAAAACCTTTTTTTGCCAAAGAAGCAGTTGCTGTACTCAGATTCATACTTATAAATGTATTGATTTAAAAAAATAGTAACTTACAATAAACGTTGATTTTGAAAAATAGTCACAAAATTATAAAAAATACTTAAGGCTTTGTTATTATTTAGGAAAAAACCAAAGTTTATAATGAGTTGCCGACGTGTTGTCAATATCGACAATAATTTTATAGGTATTAGGATAAATTTATAGAAAAAACCTTCCTAATCTTTCAAAAAAAGCACTCATATAATAAATTTAACTTATTTGAGTGTTTTTTTTATTTACAAAATGAACTTAGAAACCTGACTTTTGATTTTATTTTTATATTATAAAAATGATTATTTTGATTTTTTTAATTAAAAAATAAATATTTAAGCCATATTTAAGATGTTTTAGAAACCTGACTTTTAAAAATATTTAGATTGGACAAAAGTATTTTGTCAAGTAACTTTGTCGAAGAAAAAAGAAGAACAGTCGAATTAATCTACTTTTTCATTTTCAATAACACTTAAAAGTTACAATCATGGCAGCAGCACTTCATTCAATCGCACCAGGTCCATCAACACTTCGCACCGCACGAATTGCGCCTGCACAACGTATTTACATCCCTGTCAATATGTCTAAAAAAATCGCATTGCCAACGATGGAAGGCATCAATTTTGAGAATCTTCATCACATCGTTTGTTTGGAAGCACATGGCAATTATACCATGATTCATTTCATTGACGGTCGTCAAGTTTTGGTGTGCAAAACTTTAAATTTGGTAGAAGAAATGCTGACAGAAGGTGCATTTATTAGAATTCACCGTTCTGCAACCATCAATTTAGACCGATTGAAAAACTACGTAAAAGGAAAAGGTGGTTATGTTGTCATGGAAAATGAAAAAGAACTTGCCGTATCAGAAGGTAAAAAACAAGATTTTTTGGATGCGTTGAAAGATTATTTTGGTTTACAATAAGGTGAAAAATATCCAATAAGAATGGGCAGTAAAAGTCATGAAAACACTCTTAACCCAAATTATTCTACGCTATTTTTGACAATGATTTTTTAGTTTATAATTTTGAGTGATGAAAAAAGATGTTGCCGAAGTGTTTGTTTGCCCTACACTTCGGCTCTCTTTTTCAATGCTCTTTAAAATTCTGGTTCGATTTTATTTCAAACGCATCAAATCTTGATTTGCTTTTTCCTCTTCTCCAATTGCTTTATACGCCATTGCTCGACCTTGGTACGCCCGACCATAATTGGGATTCAATTGAATGGCTTTTGTGAAATCCTCAATCGCCTTTTGATACATTTTTTGACCAAAATAAGTATAAGCTCGATTCGCATAAGCATTTGGAAAACGCTGCGAAATTTGAATCGCTTTATCAAACTGTTCGATGGCTTTCTGAGCCTGACCAATCATGCCATAAAGATTGCCCATATTGATGTACGCTTCGGTATAATCAGGTTTTAGCGCAATCGCTTTTTGATAATCTTCGATGGCTTTTTCCGTTTGATTCAATCCTGCATAACTCAAACCACGATGATAGAAAATACTTTCATTGCTTGCGTTTAATTTTGAAGCCGCATCATAATCGTTCACAGCTTGCTGAAAACGAGCCAATTGTAAATTTGAAAAACCTCTATACATCAAAGCATTCGTCTGATTTGGATTTTCTTTGAGTGAGGCATCAAAATCCTTTATGGCCTCTTCGTAACGCTTTAATTCCATTCTACAATAACCTCGACGATAGGTATCTCCAAAGTAAGAAGCATCTAATTTTAATACTTGATTAAAATCATTTTCAGCTTTTGTAAAATTATCTTTGAGCATATAATACAAGCCACGGTTGAAAAAAGGCGTTGGTTCTTTTGGATTTTTACTGATGTAATCGCTAAAAAGGGTTTCCGAATTTTTCCATACTTGCGCATGCGAAAAAGTCATGTAACTATAGTACAAACCCCAAATAACAATCGTAGCCGAAACTGCTATTTTCGCTGTATTTTTTTCTTTTATTTCATTTAGAAATGTCGCAATAACAAAGAAAAAACCAAGCATTGGAAGGTAATTGTAACGGTCGCTGCACATTTCGGCAGCACCAGTTTTGACATAAGGCAACGACAAGCCAATCACAATACAATAAAAACCAAAGCCAAAAATCAAGCTATTTTTCCATTTTCCTGATTTGAAAAAAATAAAATACGCCAACGCAGCCAATACCAAAGGCGCAAGGTAATAATCTACGTTCCAAGTATTGTTTTCCTTGTAAAAAGGATACCAAAGAAGGATTTTTGTAGGCACTAATAATTTTAACCAATAAAAACACAAGGTGTGACAAACCATCAAAAAACGGTCAAAAAGATTGTATTTTGTAGCAATTTCAAAGTTTGACCCTTCGCTATTACGAGAAAAGAATGTCAAAACACCAAAAGCTATAGACAGTGCAAAAAATGGAATTTTCTCTACCCAAACTTTGATGTTAAAAATATTTTTTCCTTTATAAAAATCTATTAAAAGCAAACTCACCGTGAATGTAACCGCTGCGGATTTTGACAAACAAGCCAAAATCATACACAAAATCACCAATAAATATGTTTTTTTGTATTTTTTTCTTGAAAATCAAGGTAAGCAATCAAGCCCAGCAGATAAAAACAAGCGTAAAGTGGCGTACTCAGTGCCGCTACCCAACTCACCGACTCCACTTGTAAAGGATGTATAGCAAAAGCCGCTGCGACCAACAGCGCAATCCACTCATTTGATTGTAATTTTTTTAAAAATTGAAAAACCAATAAAGCGTTCATCAAATGAACGAACAATTGGAAACTATGGTAAGCACTTCCGTTAAGCGACGCTATTTTATGTAAGAAAACATAGCAAGTCATTGTCAAAGGCATATACATTCCAAGCGTAAAATGCTTGAAATGGTAAAAAATACCTTCTACAGAAAAATCTTTGATGGCAGGATTGGTTGTAATTCCGATGTCGTCATCAAAATTAATAAATTCATTATTAAGGCTTAAAAAATATAAAATTGTGGTAAAAACACACAAAATTGCAAGCCAAGATTTCGTTGTTAGTTTCATATTGTTAGATTTTGCAAGTGCAAAAATACAAGAATTGTTTTAGAAATAAAAAATCCCGAACTCTTGATGCTTCAAAAATTCGGGATTTTATCTTTTGTTTCCATTCTCTATGAATGAGCCTCTACATTTTCGGTAGAAAGCAATTTTTCATCTGATTGATTTTCTGTTTCTGTATCATTCAAAAGCATTTCTGTACCAGCAATCTCTTGCACAGGAACAGCCAAAGAAAGTGAAAAATACGCCAATGCAGCAAATACTGCAATAAATAAGATAAAAATTCCAGTCATAGTTAAGTAAGTGTCTTAAATTCAATGCAAATATACATTAAATTAATTAATATATATTAAATTTTATTAAGAATTTCTTAACGTTTTAGGGAACGGTACGATTTTAAAAGAAAGCGGTTGTTGTTATGTCACAAAATGTACATTGATTTATTTTTTCATACAAAAACGCTTTCATCTTTGAGTAAAGCAATACATTGCCTAAAAAAAGTAGGGAGAACTGTATTTTGTGTATATTCAATCTTCATCGGGTCGGACAAATCAGCAATCATTTGTTCATATTTCTCAATGCCATGGTCAGAAATCACTTGTTTTTTCTTTTCTTCTTGTTGAAACCAAACCAACATTCCATCGCCATCTGCTTCTGGATGAAATTGCGTTCCAATAATATCTTCTGAAAAACGAACCGCCATAATTGCCCTTTCCAAAGGCACGTGTTCACGGGATTTTTCTTTCGCCAAAACACTGATATTGTGCGCTTTAAGATGCTCTTTATTGGCTTTTGTTACTTGAAAATTCCTAAAATCTGCAATGTAAAATGGGTTTTCTAAACGCTCAAAAATACTTTCTTTAGTACCTTCGGGTGTCAAATGTGTAGGAAATGTACCAAAAGACATTGATTTTCGCTTAGAAATCTCACCTACACCAAAATGTGAACAAGCCATTTGAAAAGAATGACAAATCATAAAAACTTGCTTTTTCTGCTCATTTTCAGGGTTTAGATTGTACTGATGAACACTTTCGAGCCAATTGTACCAGAGTTTATCCCAAACACCATTTCCTTCTCGAGGATCGCCAGGACCACCCGAAGAAAGGTACATATCAAAACTTAAATCGGGAATATCAGCTTTTTGACGTACGTCAAATACCTGATATTCAATGTCTTCTGAGAATTGGGCTAAAATATCTGCGATGCAACGCATTCCTTGGTTCGGTACGCCTTCATACATATCTAAGATAGCAAGCGTAAGTTTATTCTGTTTCATGCCGCAAAGATACAGGCATTTATGCGATTTATCAAGTCTTGGGAGATTTGGCTTTGTTCTTAAACAAAAATTAGAGGTTCAAAGCCTCTACAAGTAACACTAAAACAGCGTCACTTGTCCATTTCCACCACCAGTGTTAATATCCAAATCAACACTTTCACCAATTTGTAGTTTTGCTTCTTGAGTATTTTTAAGTACTTGAATCTCAGACACTTCTATTTCCTTGACACTCATCAAAAGTTGGTCGCTGATTTTATTACCCAATGCTTTCCAGCCTTTTACATCTACGAACTCTGCCAAATTCAATTCACCATTCAGTTTTTTACCTTGTAATTTCATTGAATACTGAATACGAGCTTCGGGCTTTGCGGTTACAAAAAGCATTTTTGATTGCTTGTGGTCGCTCAGATAAGAGAATTTTTCACCAATTTTTGATTTTTCAATTTTAAAACGCTTGACCATTGTCCAACCTTTGTTGCCATCGAAATGTACAGCACTGATAATTTCTTCAGGATTGTATTTGCCAATATGAAGGATATTTTTCATATCGTAATGGTTCGTCAATTCGTAATCAGACATTTGGTACGTTCCATCGTTGAGCAACAATAAAATGCTGTCGCCAGTATCAAATTCGCCTAAGAGTTTTCCTCGTCCGTCGTTGTTTAACCTACCAACAACATCGTCAAAGTAGATTTTTCTTGCACCAAGTGTAGATTTTCCAGCTTCTTTCTGCGCAATTTTCGTGATAGGATATTTTGTCAAAGTATTTCCTTGTGATGTACGTCCTTTGATTTCCATTTCTGAAAAATCGTACTCATAAGATTTTATTTTTGCCTTACAACCTTGTGATAACTTGATGTTCACAATCTCCGCTTCGCCATTCGGGTTTGCAGAGAAATACAATAATTTTGAACTCGGATTTCCTTTTGTCAAATCATACTCTTTGTCACGGGTAATGGCGGTTACATTAAAACGTTTGACGTAAGTCGTTCCGTCTTTGCCATCAACATAAATCATGTTGTAAGTAGTGCGCTCGTCGCTTTTATTCCAAACAGCGACATGAATAATGTCTTTTCCAACAAAAGTCTTGTCTGTTACACGGGTCACTTGGAATTTTCCGTCTTTTCTAAATACAATAATGTCATCAATATCAGAACAATCACTTACAAATTCGTCTTTTTTCAAGCCCATACCAATAAAACCATCGGCACGACTGACGTATAACTTTGCATTGTTTGCGACCACTTTTGAGGCTTGGATATTGTCAAAAACGACAATTTCAGTTTTTCGCTCTCTTCCCTTACCGTACTTTCTCAGCAATTCTTCAAAATAAGCAATGGCAAAATCAGTCAAATGCTCCAAGTGATGCTTGGTTTCGTTGATTTCTGCTTCAATTTTTGCTAAAAGCTCGTCTGCTGCGAATTTGTTATACTTTGAGATGCGTTTGATACGGATTTCGGTCAGTCGGGTAATGTCATCAATCGTTAAGTCACGCATAAGTGCAATGCGTTTGTCGCCAGCGGATTTTTCCATAGAAGGCGTTACGATGTATTTTTTCAATTCACGGTCAATCGTATCAGTTACGGCTTCCCAAGTTTCACATTCCTCGATTTCGTGGTAAATACGATTTTCGATAAATATTTTTTCCAAACTTGCAAAATGCCATTTCTCTTCTAAATCTTCTTTTTTAATTTCTAATTCTCTACGTAAAAGATTTTTAGTATTTTCAGTCGAGATTTTCAAAATCTCCGAAACGGTCAAAAAGTAAGGCTTGTGGTCAATAATGATACAAGCGTTTGGAGAAATACTCACCTCACAATCCGAAAAAGCATACAAGGCATCAATCGCTACATCTGGCGAAACGCCTGCTTGTAATTCGATGCTGACCTCTACTTCTTTTGCGGTATTATCGACTACTTTTTTAACCTTGATTTTCCCCTTATCGTTGGCACTCAAAATACTATTGATGAGTGTTTCAGTTGTTACGCCATAAGGTAATTCCTTGACCAACAGTGTTTTATTGTCAAATTTTTCGATTCTTGCCCTTACTCGAATCTTTCCACCACGTTGTCCATCGTTGTAATCACGAACATCAACCGTACCACCTGTTTCAAAATCAGGAAACAATTGAGGTTCTTTCCCTTTCAAAATCTTGATACTTTCTTTGATAAGTTCTATGAAATTATGCGGCATAATCTTCGTAGAAAGTCCAACAGCAATCCCTTCGATTCCAGAAGTTAGAGCCAACGGAAATTTCATAGGCAGCGCAATCGGTTCTTTTTTACGACCATCATAACTTACCTGCCATTCGGTCGTATCGCCATTAAAAGCGACTTCGAGCGCAAATTTTGTCAAACGAGCTTCAATGTAACGTGCTGCTGCTGCACTATCGCCTGTACGGTTGTCACCCCAGTTTCCCTGCGGATCAATCAACAAGTTTTTTTGACCAATATTCACCAAAGCGTCACCAATCGCAGCATCACCGTGTGGATGATATTGCATGGTTTGACCAATTATGTTGGCAACTTTATGGTAACGACCATCGTCCATTTCCTTCATCGCATGAAGGATGCGCCGCTGAACGGGTTTTAGTCCATCTCCAATCGCAGGAACAGCACGTTCCAAAATAACATAACTGGCATAATCCAAGAAATAATCTTGGTACATCCCAGAAAGTGTCGAAATGCGGTCTTCTCCTGCCGCTTTTTTATTTGATTCTACAAGCATGATGTCAATTTTAATAGTCGTAAGTCAAAAGTTCCTAAGTCGTAAATCTTTTCAATAGTTTTTTTGCATTTCCTTACAATTCAATTTTGATGCAAAGATACAAATTTTTTTTAAATTTTATAAAATTTTTGTTTTAATAAAAATATTTTAAAACACTTTTTTGTTTTAAAATAAAATATTTTACAAAAACACATCACAAATTTTTTAATTTTGCGTTTTAATTGGAATGAAAAAACAATGCTTTATATTCTTTTTTTTTGTTTTGAACATTGGTCTTATGGCTCAAAACAATGTCCGAAAGGTGCTGCTGCCTTATCGTGACACGATATATATAAAGGATAGTTTGACCATTATTCCTCACAGCATTGTTGTTCAAGACTCTAATTTCTTAGCCATTACAGATTTTGTTTTTTTCAAAAATAAAATCTTTTTTAAAATACCTAACGGCGATTTTATCCGTAGAAAAGTAAATATTTGGCTAACTTATCGTGTGCTTCCTTACGATTTGGATAAAAAATACAGCAACTTGGATAGTTTTCAAATGCAAACGCAACAAAAAGACAATTGGCTGTGGCAACCTTACAAAGACCCAAAAAGTAATAGCATTTTGCCTGACCAAAAAGGCTTAGACTATAATGGCTCGTTTTCTCGTGGCGTTTCCGTCGGCAACAACCAAGATTTGGTTGTTAATTCTAATTTCAATTTGCAGATGAGTGGCAAACTCAGCAGCGATATTGAAATCAATGCTGCCATTACGGACAACAATATTCCGATTCAGCCAGATGGAAATACAGCACAATTGAACCAATTTGATAGAATTTTTATAGAATTAAAGAAAAAAAATATGGGTTTGACGGCTGGTGATTTTGAGTTGCAAAAGCCCAATTCTTATTTTATGAATTATTTCAAACGGGTGCAAGGTTTGTCTTTTTCTTACTTTGAAAAAAATAAAAAAGGGTATCAGTGGCAAACAAAATCGGCAGCAGCAGTATCAAGAGGAAAATTTGCAAGGCAAATCATTGAAGCGATTGAAGGAAACCAAGGGCCTTATCGTTTGCAAGGTGCTTCGGGCGAGCGTTTTGTAATTATCGTTGCTGGAACGGAAAAGATTTATATGGACGGCAATTTGCTCAAACGTGGTTTGGAAAATGATTATACGATTGATTATAACCAAGGCATTTTGATTTTTATGCCAAAAATTTTGATAAAAAGAGAGTTGCGAATTGTTGCGGAATTTGAGTACAACGACCAAAATTACGTCCGTTCTATGTACACAAGTGATGCCGCTTTGAATTTTCGGAGAGGTCGTGTTTTTTTCAATTTGTATGGCGAACAAGACAGTAGAAGTAGTGGCGCACAAGGCGAATTGAAAGCCAATGATAAATTTTTGTTGGCAAATTCGGGCGATGCACCAGAAGGAATTTTGGCAGGAGGCATTGATACTTTCGATGTTTTTGACCCTGAAAAAGTGTTGTATAAAGCGACTTTTGATGCTCAAGGCAATGCTTTTTTTCAGTATTCTCAAAACAAAGACAGCGCACGCTATGCTTTAAAATTCGTGGAAGTTTCAGCTTCGCAAGGTGATTATACGTTGCGTCAAAGTGCGACAAATGGGCGTGTTTATACGTATGTTGGTGTCGGAAAAGGCAATTATTTGATTGGTACTCGCTTGAATACACCCAAATTGCTGCAACTTTATACGGCAGGCTTTGATTATCAATTGTTTAAAAGACGCAATGCGACGATTAAAGCAGAAATTGCATTGAGTAATCGTGACAACAATCGTTTTTCGAGTGTTGATGATGCTGACAATTTTGGCTTGGGAACTTTTTTGTCTTATCAACAAAATTTTGTTTGGAAAAAAAAATGGAAAATCTCGAATTATGCTAATTTTGAGCAAGTTCAAAGCCGTTTTCAAGCCTTGAATCCTTATCGTGCCGTAGAGTTTGCCCGTGATTGGAACATTCAAAATCAAAGTGCAAAGCAAGAAGAACAACTTTTTAAAGGCGGTTTTGTCTTGAATCGAGATTCTTTGGGCGGATTACAATATGAATTTAATCGTTTTCAACAAAGTACTTTTTACGAAGGCAATCGCCATAACGCTTCGCTGCAATTGGAGCGAAAAGGTTGGTTTGTGAGTAGCTCATACAATTATTTGACAAGCAATACTTTGAATGAAAAAACCACTTTTGAACGACCAAAATTAGATTTAAAAAAAATTTTTAATAAAAAAATTATTGTTGGTTTTTACGCTGAACGAGAAAAAAACAATCGAAATATCAATGACACGCTGCACAAAACGAGTTTTTATTACGATTTATGGAAAGTATATGTACAGATTCCGACAAAAAAGACATTCCAAACATCTATTTTTTACCAAGAGCGAACAGATTTTTTTCCTATAAAAAATCGTTTTGATGGCAATATTTTTACAAAAGAAATCAATGCTAATTTTTCTTATCGAGGAAAAAAAGGTTTTTCGGTGGGCGGTAATATGGCGTATCGGAACTTGACTGTCAAAGAAAAAAAATGGACAAACCAACAAGCTCAAGAAACTTATTTGGGTCGGATAGATGCTTCGCTTTCCAAATGGAAAAATGCTTTTTGGGCGCAAAGTAGCTACGAACTTGGGTCAGGACAAGAACAACGTATCGAATATTTTTATCAAAAAGTAGAAACAGGAAAAGGTAATTTTACGTGGCGTGATGTCAATCGTGATGCGCAAATTCAACAAGATGAAATCTTTCCAGTTGTCTTTCAAGATTCCGCCAATGTCGTGCGTTTTATTTTACCAAGCAATCAATTTGTAAGAACTAATAACCTGACAATCAGTCAAATAGTAAATTTAGTTCCTAAAAATGCTTGGGCGAAAGATACTGCAAAATGGAAAAAATTTGCTGGTCGTTTTGCGACAGAAAGTGCTTGGCAGGTGTTGCGAAAAGTCAAGGTTGGGGCAGCCATTTCACCTTGGAATCCTTTTGAACAATTGGCGATTAACGACACCGCTTTGGTTGCGTACAGCACCAATATCAGAAATGTTTTTCATTTTAACCGAAGTAACATTCGTTTTGATGCGCAAATCGGGAGTACGGACAATAGTAGCCGAAATATCTTGACAACAGGCTACGAAATCCGAAGCCAAAAAGAGTTTTTTTTTAGAACAAGATGGAATCTTTCCAAGGATTTTATGTTGCGCAATGCGTTTTCTCAAACGATAAAAGTGAACGAAAGTGAGTTTTTTCCAAATCGAAACTATACCATATACAGCTATGCTGCTGAACCAGAACTGAATTGGCAACCGAACCGAGATTTTCGCTTAAAAACCACTTATAAATTCAGTCAAAGTATAGACACTTTGGAAGCGAAAGAAAGTGCTTTGATGCACGACATCAACGCTGAAATTACGTTTAATAAATCCGTGAAAACATCTATTCGCAGTAAATTTTCTTATGTGAGCATCAATTATGAAGGTGCAAAAAATTCTCCTGTACAATATATTATGCTCAATGGTTTGCAAAATGGAAATAATTACCTTTGGGGCTTGCAGCTCAATCAGGCATTGAACAAAACCCTACAATTGGAACTGCGTTATGAAGGTCGAAAAACGGGCGAAGTCCGCATCGTGCATACTGGAAATATGGCGATACGGGCGGTTTTTTGAGGTTTATCATAAAAGAGTAGCGTATTTTACTTAATCACGAAATGAAATTCGGCAAAGCCAATTTTATCTAATTAAACAAATTTTCACTAATTGCAACTTAACAATTAAATCTAATTTCACTAATTTTATTAAAACTTCGTTTTAATATACACGTCGGAAAGTAGTTTTGGGGTTTTGTATTTATGTAAAATATTGAACACCAAGCGTTTGCAATATCTTTAATATCTAATAACCAATATCCGTTGTGTGTATAAGTAAAAAAACTTATCGAATCTTACCTATCGAAGATTTTCCTGTGCCGTTTAATTTGTTCATTACCAACCAGTTTTTATCACCCATCGGGACAACAAAAAGCGGCGATACACTATTATTTAAAAATTTTTCCTCTCCTAAAATATTAGGAAATTGAAACCGAACAATACTTGGTGATAAGCTACTACTCGAGTTTGAGTTGGCTACAATTGCTATCATAGAATTGCTATTCACTGTCTGTATGTCTTTAAAAACAGTAGTTGATATATTCAGTTGCCCGTTTAGCTTACCTTGATTTGCCAAAGAACGATTGAAGACATAACCTTTATCGCCTAAAACAAAATTTTCGGGAGAAAGGAAAATTGCCCTATTAAGACTTGTGCCAGAGGCAATTCCTGTAAGGTTTGTCTCGATTTCTTTACCAATCACATCTGTATGCGAAGCGTTGAGTTTTAGTATTCTTGTCAAATACTTTGAAGTGGTTTCCACACTCAACAATTCATCTTTTTCTGGAATAAAATAATATTTATAAATACCAGAACTTGAAGATGGCGCATTATAAAAACTTTGCTTATTCCCATTGTTTCTATCCACAATGATGAGCTTTTCAATTCCTGTTGCAAATAGACGACCTGCATTGTCTGAACTCAAATTGTAAATATTTTCATTCAAAATAATTTCATCAATTTTAGTAAAATTATCAGCATCAAGTACCAATATTGATGCTTCTTGTGCAACATAAACTTCGTTTTTGTTGTTTTTTTTACCCAAAGCAGTATAAGCAGTTGAAGAAGAAGGAAGGCTGTATGTTGCTACAATAGATTCTTTATCCGAATCGAATTTGATTGCTTTTTTACCAAATTGATCAAATAAATAGATTTTTTTAGCATTTTTATCAAAAACAACATTACTAATTGTAGCGTTTAATTCGCCTCCAATTTCTGTACTTTTGATATTTTTACTCCACAAACTTCTATTTTTCAATACTGCTTCTATTCGATAATAGTAATAAGGAACGGGCGAAAAATTACCCATCGTTTGGTCTATAAATGAGGTTTGTTCAAAATCATTGAGAATACCAATCGCAAAAGCATTGTTGGTGCTAATCGCTCCATTACTACCAGTAGGAACAGTATCTGTACTGATAGAACGCCAAATCCGATAGGAAACAAAGTCACTACTTCTGATTTGATTCCAGCTCAACTCTGGCCCATCTGCATAAAAAGAAAGTTTTGCATCAATAGGAAATGAAGCATAGGTAGGCCCATTATCATCTTCACCACAACGATAAAATGAAAAAATAATTAAAAGCAAAAAACTACAAATAGAAATTTTCTTTAACATGGCTACAATTGGTTTAATGATTAAAAATGAATACAAAATTAATGAATTTTTTGAAAAATAGCAATTTTTTCTAAAAACATCTATAAATAAAAGACATTCATCGAATAAAAAATATACTATTTGTATTTTATCCAGTATATTTGAGAAAAATTTGTCCATATTATGCTATCCTTTAAAGAAATATTAACCCAAGCCTTAAAGTCTGTTCGAGCAAATCTACTTCGCTCTGTACTAACTCTTATGATTATTGCCGTTGGCATCACGGCATTGGTTGGCATTTTAGCTGCGATTGACAGTTTCGTTTATTCTTTGGGCGAAAACCTTTCGAGCTTGGGTGCGAATGGATTTAGCATTTATCCCAAAGGTCGTGGACTAAAAGGCAATCGTCGTGGTGTTCAGCAAAAAATGGGAGAAGCCATCAGTCTTGAAGAGGCTTTGTCTTTCAAAGAACGCTTGCAAGTGAGTGGAAAAGTAGGTATTGATGTGAACGGAAAAAGTAGTGCAACAGTAAAATTCAACGATGAAAAAACCAATCCAAATGTCAAAGTTACTGGAATGGATGAAAGCTATCTATCCGTAAATGCTTATTCGATTACTACGGGGCGAGAGTTTTCAGAAACAGAATACCAAACAGGTGCTGACAAAGCCATAATTGGACAAGATTTGGTCAAATTACTTTTTAAAAACAAAGAAGAAAAAGCTATAGGTCAGGAGATTTTGGTTGATAACATCAAATACAAAGTTATTGGTGTTTTGAAGGCAAAAGGCTCGAGTATGAACAGTAGTGGTGATAGGATTGTATTAGTGCCACTTTTCAACATTCGCCGCCATTATTCAAGTGGGCAAAGCAATCATCGCATCACAGTTTCTGTTTTCAATGCCACTGATATTGACGATGCTATTTCCCAATCTACGGGACTTTTTAGAGCAGTCCGAAAAATTCCACTGAGCCAAGATGACGATTTTGAAATTTTTAAAAGTGATGGTTTGGTAGCTCTTTTAAAAGAAAATACATTTCAAATTAGAGCTGGTACAATCGTGATTGGACTAATGACTTTGTTTGGTGCTGCTATTGGTTTGATGAATATCATGCTGGTTTCGGTAACAGAACGTACTAAAGAAATAGGTATTTGTAAGGCGTTGGGAGCAACACGTAAGTCTATTTTGACTCAATTTTTGGCGGAAGCCATCTTGATTTGCCAGTTTGGCGGTTTGGTAGGCATTGTTTTTGGCGTTTTGATGGGTTTTGGTGTTTCAAAAGCGATGGGCGGTTCATTTCATGTTCCTTGGGCTTGGATTTTATTGGGAATTGTTACTTGTTTGCTCGTTGGTGTGATAGCAGGAATTTATCCTGCCATGAAAGCTGCAAAATTAGACCCAATAGAATCGTTGCGATATGAGTAAAAACGTTGTTCTTTATCAATAGAATTTGATACAATAATTTTAGATTCAATTAAAAATGGCTGCTAAATCGTATTTGATTTAGCAGCCATTTTTATGATTTTTTAATTTTATATAACAATTGCTTGTGATGCTTTTAGGTAAATACCGTCCGCTAATTTTTTAGCGACTTGCTCAAAAGCAACAAGTGTTTCGTCAATATCTTCTTTACTGTGCGTTGCCGTAGGAATCAAGCGTAAAATAATCATGCCTTTCGGAATAACTGGATAAACGACAATCGAGCAGAAAATACCGTAACTATCACGCATATCTTTTACCAAAACCATTGCTTCTTCGACGCTACCTTTCATATAAACAGGCGTTACGCAAGTATTTGTATCGCCACAGTCAAAACCTCTTGCACGAAGTCCGTCTTGTAAGTAATTCACATTGTCCCAAAGTTTGGTTTTGAATTCTGGGTGTTTGCGCAACAAATCCAAACGCTTCAATCCTCCAACCACAAATGGCATTGGCAATGATTTTGCAAAAATCTGAGAACGCATATTGTAACGCAAGAAATCTATAATGTATTTGTCACCAGAAATGAAACCGCCAATCATCGCCATAGATTTTGCAAAAGTAGAAAAATAAATGTCGATACCGTCTTGACAACCTTGTTCTTCGCCAGCTCCAGCTCCAGTTTCGCCTAATGTACCAAAACCATGTGCGTCGTCCACCAAAAGACGGAACTCGTATTTTTCTTTTAACGCAACGATTTCTTTTAATTTTCCTTGGTCACCACGCATTCCAAAAACACCTTCTGAAATCACTAAGATACCGCCTACACCATTTTCTGTTACCAATTTTGTAGCACGCTCCAATTGTTTTTCCAAATCAGCGATGTCATTGTGCTTGAATTTGTAACGTTTTCCAACATACATTCTTGCACCATCAATGATACAGGCATGGCTTTCTTCATCATACACAATTACATCACGACCTCTTGGGTCAAGAATTGTATCAATAGTGGACATAATGCCTTGATAACCAAAATTAACCACAAAAGCACTTTCCTTTTGAGTCAATGCCGCCAATTCTTGCTCTAATTGTTCGTGCAAAGTTGTTTGACCAGACATCATACGTGCGCCCATTGGTGCAGCCAAACCATAATCAGCTGTTCCTTTGGTATCCGCTTCACGTACTTCTGGATGATTCGCCAAGCCAAGATAATTGTTCAAACTCCAAATAATCATTTCTTTTCCTTGAAATTTCATACGAGGACCAATCTCGCCTTCTAATTTCGGAAACATATAATAACCGTCTGCCGCTTCCATATATTTTCCAAGCGGGCCCATATTTTTTTGAATTTTTGCAAATAAATCCATATCTATAAAATCAATTTTTTTGGTTCTTTTAAAATTTTTGTGGTTTAAACCTTTGTAAGGGCGACTTTAGTCGCACAAATGGCTGATTTTCAACGTTTAGACTCTTGTGCGACTAAAGTCGCCCCTACAGTTCCACAAAAATTTTAAAAGAACCATTTTTTTAATTAAAAATATTTTCTATTTAATTCTTGCGATAATCGTTTTGTTACCCCAAGCAGTATCGCCAATTTTGCACTCAATTTTAGCATCTAAAGGTAAAAAAATATCTACACGAGAACCAAATTTGATAAAACCCATATCTTCGCCTTGTATTACAGTTTGACCAACTTTCACATAATTGGTGATTCGACGAGCCAAAGCTCCTGCAATTTGACGGAACATAACTTCTGATTTTCCATTGCTGATGACCGTAGTAGTACGCTCGTTTTCAGTAGAAGCCTTCGGATGCCAAGCGACTAAATATTCACCTTCATGGTATTTGTAGTACTTCACTTCACCACCAATACCGTTGCGATTGACGTGTACGTTCAAAGGATTCATAAAAACAGAAACTTGCAAACGACGTTCTTTAAAATATTCTGATTCTTCGGTTTCTTCAATCACAACAACTTTTCCGTCCGCAGGAGCATACACAATGGTATCGTCCATAACAGCGATTTCTCTTGTCGGATTGCGAAAAAATTGAACTACTATGGTGAAAAGTACTAAGGAAATTAAGAAAATAAGCAATGCCCAATTGGCAGCATAAGTAATAAACATAAGGTTGGTGATGGCTAAAAATAAAAAAGTAAAGCCAATCGTACGAGTACCTTCTTTGTGTAAAAACATAATTTTAAAAAAAATTTGTAGGTGTTACGGATTAATCATCATCGAATGAGCGTATCTTGCCCATAATAAATATGCAGTTGCAAAAGGAATTAAGAAGATAAAAGCATCGAATCTATCTAAAAAACCGCCATGACCAGGCAATAGACTTCCAGAATCTTTGGTGTCGAATGAACGTTTGAGCATGGATTCTACCAAATCGCCAATCGTACCAAATACAGAGCAAATAACAGCCAAGCAAAACCAGTCAAACATGGAGATTTCTTTGAAAAAATGGCTAAGTCCCCAAGCGGCAGCAAGCGTTGTCGCAACGCCACCGAAAAAGCCTTCCCATGTTTTTTTAGGAGAAATACGTTGTAAAAGTTTGTGCTTACCGATTTGAGAGCCTACAACGTAAGCACCCGAGTCATTTGACCATATCAATAGTAACAAACCAAAAACAACGTTTGGACTAAAATAATTACCATCAAAAGCAATAAGATTCAGCATTGAAAACGGCGCACTGATATAAGTCATGCCCAGTAATATCAAAGCGACATTGTGGAAAGGGTGTTCTGATTTTGAAAACAATTCAAAAATAAAACATAAAAAAACCATTGGCAACAAGGCAAATGAGGCTATAAAAAGCTGATTTGCTGTAAAGCCAAGTACATTGAGGTGTAATAATGAAACGGTAATGTAAGGAAGAACGCCAAAAAAAATCGCCATTCCTTTTCTAAAAAAATCTCGGCGACGACCTTCTTCAAAAACCATATCGAAAAACTCCCATAGACACAACGCTGTTATAACGCCAAAGAGCGCAGCAAAAGATTGTTTTCCGCTGTACAATCCCAATAACATAACGACTACGAATATCGTAGCGGTAATGGCACGTTGTTTCATCAAATTAGTTTTTAATATATATCTTTGTACTTGATTTTCAGCACAAAGTTACACTTTTACACTTTATTATTTATAAAAAATAAAAATGTAATTTATATTTTTTCGATTAGTTGCTCAAAGGTAGTGATTTTATTTATCTTCACAACAAAAAACGCTACTTATCAAATGATAGGTAGCGTTTTTTGATATTAAAAATATTAAATATTTTTATTAGAAGCGAGGACAATATACATTTCTACGTTCACGACCACAAATATTGTACATCAAAGCAAATTCATAAGAACCTGTTGTTGGCGCAGCTTTACGAAGAGAAGAAGATGTCGCATCGTAACTGAATCCAAGCGTATATTGGTTGTATTCAAAACGAGAAGTCAAAATGATAGCGTCCATGTGCATACCTTCGTCTAATTTTCTTGCTATACGAGTCCAAGCACCAAATTGTAAAGATTGATGTTCGTTTCTATATTTAGAAAGAATAAATTTCAAACTCAAACCTGGGTTGATTTGCATTGCTTTGCCCTGTGTCATCCAGATTACGTTAGGCACTAAACCCAAACGGTCACCCAATTCAAATTCACCACCTGCGTGTACGGTGAAACGGCTATATAAAGGATCTTTTTTAGTTGAACTAAAAGATACATTTGCACGGTTCAAGTGATCATAAGCTGCACCAATATAGAAGTTACTTTGGTCACTGAAATTAGTGAACCACAATAAACCAGCTGCCATGTCAGCAAAGATAATATTGTCTTTATCAAAACTAGCTTCTTCTCCTGAGGGAGAATCTTTCCATGAACCATTTCCATCATGCTGCGTACCCCATCTTGCATTGGCGTATTCTAAACCTGTTTGTTGAACACCAATATTAGCACCAACCACCAAGTAGCTTGATTTGCTACGAGAGCCACTCATTTGCTTGCTGTACGAACCAGAAAGATTCATTTTTGTTTGTGCAAAACTAACTTGACCCGCCACATCACGCCACAACGTACCACCTACACCGAAGTAGTCATTACGCCCTACGGGAATGCGTTGGTCATAAGAGAATGAATATGTTCTGTAAGAATTAGAACGTAAGATTGGCGCCCACTGATTACGGTGGTTAAACGTCAAACGTTGCGAACAGTTCATTACTCCTGTCATTGCAGGATTCAAGTTCAACGGCGAAAGATAAAACTGCGAAAAGTGTATATCTTGAGCAGTGATTGAAGTAAGCGCTACAAGCGCAAAAAGTAGTGCGAATGAAATTCTTTTCATGAATAAATGTGTAAACTAATCAACGAAATGTGGATGCTCTCTGTGTAAAATTTTTGGTTCAAAATTCGTCTCAGTTACAAAGGTATAAATTATTTTTAAATATTTATACTTTGAAAGTTAATTAACGTTAAGTAAGTCGAAAATATTCAAAAACAATATTGGTTTTAACGTTTTTTTTACAAATTTTATGCTTTTAAGTTAAGGAAATGGCAAAGTAACGATATAATTTTTTTTACAATATTCTATTTCTTTATAATAACGCTCTACTTTTTCTCTCACTTTCCCACACTCACTCACTCTCTTACTCTCTCACTTTCCCACTTTCTCCCATCTTGTGCAAAAACAATTCCAATGCCATTCGTTTTTTATCTGTAAGGTCATATTTTATATTTTCGCCAAAATACGTTTTGAGGTCAGCACCTGCATATTCGTCGGGCATCAGGTAAATGAGCTGAGGAATATAATCAATACCAAGGGACAAGGCTTCGTTGAATTGCGCAATAAAATTTTCGTCTAATTTTTTGGTCGTTACCCAAGCGGCAAATACAAAGGGAAGTCCCGTGTGTTGTTGCCAGATTTCGCCCAAATCGTAAATATAAGGAAAACGCCAATGCAAAGGAAACGTCCTATCACCAATGACCAAACCGCCCGTATCGCCTTTTATTTTTTCAATAAAACCTTCTGTTGCAGGCAAATAATTGGGAGAAAGTTTAAAATGTTCTCGAATCAATATTTTACTAAGTTCTACGGAAGTACGGGAATGAAAATCTAAATAAATGTTTTTCCATTGCTGAATAGGCGTTTCGCCATACAAGCAAACCGTCCGAACTTTGCCATTTGTGCCAATGCAAAAATTAGAAATTATAGTAGGATTGTCCAGTTCGGGAATAATTGCAACGGGAACTAATGCCAAGTCAGCTTCGCCATCTCGCAACTTTTGCGCACAAACTGATGGAATATTAAGTTCTAAATCAATTTGTTCTGCAATCTGATGCTTAAAAATACCGTATAAAAAAGGCTTCGTATTGAGGTAGCTGACCGCACTTATTTTTATTTTTTTCATCTATATTAAACAGAAAAAAACCTCGTAAGTTGTTTCTTACGAGGTTTTTCTAATATTAAGTACTTTGAATAAAATAATCGACATTTTAAAATACTATAAAATGCTGTAAACCAATGAGTTGAAAGACTATATGACTTGCGACTTATTGACTTAGGACTAAAATTATTTACTTGTACGAATGATAAACTTATCAACATCCATTGCTTCAACAGATTGTGGATATTTCTCTTTGATACTTTGGTATAATTTTAATGCAGCGGCTTTGTCGTTTTGGTTCTCTTTCAGCATAGCCAATTTTTTTGTGACCATTGGTGTTAAAGCGTCGTTGTTACCAGCATCAACAGCATCGTCGTAAGCACTTGCTGCTTTTGCCATATTACCAGATTCGCTGTAAGCATCGCCTAATGCGCTGTGCTTCATGATTGGTAAAACAGAACCTTCGCATTTGAAATCTTCCAATTGCTTGATTGCTTCATCGAATTTGCCCAAATTCAAGTAACAGATACCTGCATAATATTTTGCAGAGTTTCCTGCTGGCGTAGCACCAAACTGGTTAATAACGTCTAAGAAACCTAAGTTTCCACCGCCAGGATTGTTCAAAGCCAAATCGAATGAATCACGCTCAAACATTGCTTGTGCTTGGTACATTTGATTCACTGCTTCTTTTTGCTTTGGTGCAATATACAAGTTTTTGTAAGCCAAATAACCTGCAACCAATAATACTAAACCACCACCTACATAAGTGATTATTTTACCGTATTTGTCCCAAAATGCAGAAGCCTGTGAGCCTACTTGCGAAATATCTACTAAGGTATCGTCTTGTAAATTGTCTGCTACTTGAGCAACTTCTTTTCTCTTTGCCATGATAATTATTTTTCTATTGGTTTGATTGTCAATATTTTATGAAATAAAAATTAAATTTTCTTTTATGTATAAAA
Source organism: Saprospiraceae bacterium (assembly GCA_043777755.1). Classification (GTDB taxonomy): domain Bacteria; phylum Bacteroidota; class Bacteroidia; order Chitinophagales; family Saprospiraceae; genus CANHEE01. The sequence goes on along the minus strand of JAYWHK010000310.1, from coordinate 1,240 downwards.
AGCTATACTCTAAAAGCGAGTGCAAAAGTACAACTTTTTTTAAAAAAAACATAAAAAAGCGACTTGTTTTACGACAAGGTGTTTTTTTTGTTGCAAAAAAGATACCGTTTTTACAAATGTATTATAAATTTTAAAAAAATCTAAAAATTGAAGGTCTAAAAAGTAGGAAAAAGACACACCTTTTCTTCTGTTTCGAGTGCCTTGCGTAGTGCGAGAAAAGGCGTACCTTTTCTCTACGTTATGCCTTCCTATCTCGATTATACAGCAACAAAAATATAAGTTTTTATTTACTTGCAGCGGTATTTGTACAAAAACACCCTTCGAGTTTAGTGACTTGAAGGGTGTTTTTTGGGGAAATGCAAAAAATAGTATCAAATATAAAGTAGAAGAATTTGAGCGTGATGGCTTTGTGATTTTTATGGATAGCGATTATCTTCCATCAAAGATTGTCGTAGAATAATTCTATCAATATCATTTAGATTTAAGACTTTTATAGTAGCCGAGGCAATTTTTGTTTTGGCAATAATTTCTCCTTCGGATAGTTCAAAATGTAAATGCCATTTATCTTTTCTTGGGCTAAAAAGACGAATAAGTCTTTGACTATCAGGTAAATATGTTCCTAAATTTGAACCTTTATGTTGATTGCAAACGGAACAACAATAGGCTAAATTATTTTCTTCTGATGAACCACCATGTTTTTGGCTAATGATGTGGTCAATATGAAAACGCCAAAACATATCGTCCTCATGCACAAGACAATATTCGCAACGATTATTGGCTCGTTTCGTTACCAATGCTCTCAATTGTTCAGACAAATACATACGTTAAGCGAGCGCATTTAAGCGTTTTCTTGCCCGTGTTTTAGCCAAAGAAATCAAATGTTCTAAGGTCAAATAACGCTCTAATTCGTGCTTTTCTTCTTCATTCAATCCTTCCTCTTTGTTTTTATCCAACAGATTGTCAAGCCTTTGCTGTACCGTAACAGAAGGTTTTAAGGTCAGGATTTTAGTAGGATTAAGTTCCGAAATAAAATCTGCCACTTCATCAAATGCTAATAGTGATGTTGTCATTTTTTTAATTTTATTACAAAGATAGGTGTTTTTTTGAAAATGCAAAAAAAATAAGAAAGGATTTGGGCGTGATGGTGTAACATTGCGATTGGATTTTTTGATAAGATAAAAAACCCTTCGAGTTTAGTGACTTGAAGGGTGTTTTTTTATTCCGCTTTTATACTTTTTGA
>JAYWHK010000309.1:0-6250 GCA_043777755.1 Saprospiraceae bacterium | reverse complement strand
ATCAAAAAGGAAAATACATAATCTCCGACCTACAAGGTCGCCCAATCGCCACCTATCCCTTATTGCCCAACCACGATGAATACCGCTTTGACATTTCCCAAATCCAAAACGGCATCCACCTTTGGCAATTGATTTTAGACGACAAAGTGCGACAAAGTGGAAAAGTGGTTGTTCTGAAGGAGTAGATTAGAATATTGCGCTTACTTGTATCGTCTGCTACCAAATTCGTTGTTACAAATCATACAAAAATTTTCAAAGAACTCTCTTTTTTTAGCCAATTTAATATTAAAAAAATTACCTTTGCACTTTAATTTGAAAATTAATTTTAATGGCAAGAAAAGAAAAAAAGCCTGTGATTTGGGAAAAACTAACCATTCACGGCTTGGCAGATAAAGGAAAAGGTGTTGGACGCACTGCCGAAGGGCAAGTTGCTTTTGTAGATGAGGTTGCGCCTGGCGATGTCGTAGATGTCAGAATTCGTAAGAAAAAAGGTGGTGTTGGTGAAGGTTATCCTGTTCATTACCACGAAAAATCAGCAGATAGGGTGACACCTTTTTGTGAGCATTTTGGTGTTTGTGGCGGCTGTAAATTGCAACATATTGATTATCAAGCACAACTTCGGCACAAAGACCAAATCGTTTGGGACGCTTTGACTCGAATTGGAAAAGTAGAAGTCGCTGATTATCAGCCTATTATGGGCGCAGAACAAACGCAATACTACCGAAACAAACTCGAATTTGCCTTTTCAAATCGTCAATGGCTCACCAACGAAATGATGGACGCTGGCGAAAGCAAAGAACGCAATGTTTTGGGATTCCACCGTCCAGGTTCTTTTGACAAAATTGTTCACGTCAATCATTGCTTTTTGATGCGTGACCCGATGAACGAGATTCGTTTGTTCATGCACGATGTCGCAGCGGAACAAGGCTTGGAGTATTTCGACATGAAAGCTGGTCATGGTTATTTGCGCAATGTCATGATTCGGATAAGTTCTTTGGGGCAGATTCTGGTGGTGATTCAGTTTTTTTATGAAGAAAAAGAAAAAAGAGAAGCATTTATGGGCGCTATCAAACAGCGTTTTCCAGATATAACATCTCTTCAGTATTGTATCAACGGCTCTGGCAATGATTCACTTTATGGCAAGACAATTGATACTTATTATGGAAAAAGCTACATTGAAGAAGATTTGGGCGAAGTTCGTTTCCGAATAGGGCCACAATCTTTTTTTCAAACGAGTACTCGCCAAGCAGTCAAATTGTTTGACACCGTTGTTGAATTTGCAGATTTTAAAGGCAATGAAAACGTCTATGACCTTTATACAGGCGTAGGTAGTATAGGGCTTTATGTGGCTAAAAAATGCAAACAAGTCGTTGGTATTGAAGAAATTGCAGATGCTATCGTAGATGCAAAAGAAAATGCAGAGCGCAATAATATCGAAAATACAGTATTTTATGCAGGTGATGTAAAAAATATTTTGACAGATGAATTTGCCGAAAAACATGGCAAACCTGACTTGTTGATTACCGACCCACCTCGAGCAGGAATGCACGAAAAAGTAGTAGAAATGTTGTTAAAATTGGCTGCACCACGCATCGTTTATGTTAGCTGTAATCCAGCAACACAAGGGCGTGACCTTCAATTGCTTTCTGAAAAATACAAAGTGAGCAAATCAAGAGCTGTTGATATGTTTCCCTTCACGCACCACATTGAAAATGTCGTTTTATTGGAATTAAAATAACGTTATTCTTTTGTAAAAACACAACAAACGAATATAAAGTACGTTTTTAGGATATTAGACCAATTGAATATTTTTTTCCATATAAAAAAACTAATTTTGTAGTTTGTTTTAATCTCAAACAAAGCATTCCTTTTTCTTTTTTATAAAATAAAAAATAATATAGTGTTTTTTATTTTTATAAAACATTGATTTTTAGAAACTTAAAGATATAAAAATGTTGAAACATTTCATCTCAATTCTGTTATTTTCGCTTGTAAGCCCATTTCTATACGCACAAAAAACCGAAGAAGTAAGATTCGAGGTAGGAGCAAACATCGAAGACCGTGCAATGTGTAACAACAATGCAGGAAGTAGCACGCAAACACTTGCGGCAGCTTCTCAAAGTAATGACAAAACATTTCTTTGTAAAAACGATGTACTAAACATCAAACACAATGGTTCTTTTGACCTTTCTGGCGACCCAATTCCAGGTACAAAGGCTGGTATTGGCTATGTTTTTTATACTTGCAAACCTACTATTTCGGGTACAACCCAAAATCAAATCACCGCTGACCCTTGTATTTTCAAGGGAAATCCTGGTAATCCACCAAGCAATGGTTTTTTCATTTCAGCTCAAAAAAAGTTAGATGGCAATCAATCATTTCTAAATGATGGTTCGTTACAAAGCTTCTACAATGCTGGAAAACCAATAAAATTTACTTTTGCACCTATTACATTTGATAAGTTAGATGCTTCTGGTCTGGCTACCTTCGAGGCCGCCGCCGCTACGAACTGCGTCAATGTCAATACCGCTGCTTCGTTTGATGTGGTTTATTTGAACGCCATCAATAACAGTATCGTAAGCCAAGGCAATGGAACAGGTAGTTTCAAATTGTTTGGCGGACTTTCTGAATATGACAACAATCAAAATTATACCATTACGATTCAGTCCGCTGGTGGCGCAACAGGTACAGTAACAAGTGGTGCTGCAAAACACGGTGGAACTGTTGTCTTTACTGCACCAAATGGCGTTTATAAAGTAACCGTCGAAGACGGTAAAAGTTGTGGCACTACTTTTAATATGACTTTGTCGGCTGCGTTTGATGTTGTGGCAGTAGGCGATACGATTTGTGACCCAAATGATACGAATGGAATTATCAACATTACGCCTTCGGGTGGAACAGCTCCTTATTCTTATATATGGCAAAAAGGTGCAGGTCCAGTAAGCGCAACAGCTCCTTTATTGGCTACGGGTGCGACAATCCCTAATTTGTCACAAGGAAATTATTCTATCACAGTGACAGATGCTACTGGTGTAAAGGTTGTAAAAACAGCGATTGTCAATGAATCCTCTGATATTACGGGTATAAAATACGGGGCGACACTCAGTGTGACAAATCCATCTTGCCCTGATTCTGATGATGGAAGTTTGACCGCAAATTTGCCTATCAATAGCGGTTTTGCGCCATTTGTATATCAGTGGAGTACTGGTGCTAATACTGTTACAACAGATAGAATGAACTCTATTGTCAATATAAATGTAGCTGGAAATCCTTACAGTGTTACCATAACAGATAGGATAGGTTGCGTTACCTCTGCTCAGGCAAATTTGATTGTCAATAAAATCACTATTGCAAATTCAAATATCAAAAATTCTACTTGTTCTGGTATGGCAGATGGAGAAATTTCGATTACCGCTGGCGGAGGAAATTCAGCAAGTGGCAATTATAAATTTAGCTGGGCAGCTCCAATTAACGTTACTCAAACTGTAAAAACATCTACAATACCAAAACTCAAAGAAGGTAAATATTTTGTTTCCATTACAGACGATAAAGGGTGCACTCGTATTGATAGTTTTGACGTTTTACCAGGAAAAATCCTTTCCATGACACCACAAATCACTGATATTAAGTGTTTTGGAGATAAGACAGGTAAAATTGCATTGCAGCCAAATACTACAAACGGGACAGCAGCGACACCTTATATTTTTGCTTATACTTCTCCGCTACAAGGTATTCCAAATGGCTCAAACTATGAGCAATTGCCAGCTGGTAAATATTCTGTTACGATGTCAGACCAAGATGGCTGTTCTGTTTCAATCAAGGATATTGAAGTAAAAGAACCAAAAGAACTCAAGATACTAAACGTTGCGGTGAGTGACCCAACTTGTACAGGTGCTGCAAAAGATGGTTTTATCGAAATCAAAGCCGAAGGTGGTACAATCGCAGCTGGAAATAATTACAAATACAAATGGGATAATAATAAATTTACTGCAAAAATTACAGACCTTATCGCTGGTAATTATGAAATAGTTGTTACTGATGATAATGGCTGTGTCGCTTCAAAAACAATCACATTGAATCCGCCAGCTTCTCCAAAAATCACAGCGGTGACAGTAAAAAATGTCGATTGCTCTAATTCTACGAATGGCTCTATCAAAATCACTGCAACTCCTGCTACGGCTGGCGATGTTTTGACTTACAATTGGTCTATAAATAATAAAAGTGGTGCAGAGATATTTGATCTTCCTCCTACAAAATACAGTGTGACCGTTTCTGATCAAAAAGGTTGTACGACAACTATTGATACCTCAGTTACTTCGCCTGCACCTTTGACCTTGATAGACTCTATCATTACAAAACCAATTTGTACAGGTGACAAAAATGGTTCGATTACCCTAGAAATGACAGGTGGAACGCCTTCTTACAAATTCCTTTGGAATCAAGATAACGTAACAAAAGAAGTCAGTGGATTAAACAAAGCGACTTTGACTGATTTGGCAGGTGGTGTAGTTTATACGATTAGTGTTGAAGATTCAAAAGGTTGTAAAGGAGCAGTTTATACCATATTTTTACCACAACCTATACAAATAAAAGTTGCTTTTTCGGATAAAAAAGACATCACTTGTGTGAATAGTGGTAAAGCAGATGGCGAAGTAAAATGTACTGTTACTCAAGGAAATATTCCAAATGCCGTGTATTCTTTTACTTGGAGTAACAACAATACAGATACTGGAACAGAATCATTTGAAAATGAGCTTCCAAGTGGAATGGCACGAGTAACGGTAACAGATGCTGTTTGTACTATTGTGGATTCTACCTTGATTGGTGCGCCTGAAAGAATAGGATTGGATTCAGCCAAGTTTGTGGTTACAAATGTAAGTTGTTTCGGATTAACTGATGGCTCAATTAGTGTACAAGGTATTGGAGGTGTTGCGCCATATACCTATTCGTGGACAGGCCCAGATTTAAATAATCCAACAACACAAACTATAATAAACCTCAAAAGTAATATCACAGGACAACAAGGTTATATTGTTAAGATTAAGGATTCAAATAATTGTGTCTTGGAGCAAAACATATTGGTAGGCTCTCCTGATGAATTAATCGTAAAATCTGATTCAACACTACCTACACCAACAAAAAGCCCATCTTGCGCTGGTTATACAGATGGTGCTATTAAAATTTTATCAAAAGGAGGTACTGCACCATATAGTTTTGAATGGGAAAATATTACAGCAAGTGGTAATATTGCAACAAAACTTGGTGGCGGGATATACAAGGTGGCTGTTACTGACCAAAAAGGTTGCAAAACTAAATTAGAAGTTACCTTAGTAGAACCAAAAGCTATTTCATTTGTGTTAGACACCATTCTTTCACCCATCTGTTTTGGTTATTTGACTGATGTAAAAATAAAATCAGCAAAAGGAGGAACAGGCTCTATGCTTGGCAATTATACATATACGATTGACGATGGTGGCGATGCCAATGCAAAAGATGGTGTAATTCCTGTTTATGCTGGCAAACACAGCGTGAAAGTTTTTGACCCAGATGGTTGTTTTGCAGAGCAAACGATTGACATTCAAGATCCTCCTGCGATAAGGGTAAATCTTGGACCAGATGTAGAGCTGGAATTGGGCGATAGCTACGAAATCAATGCTGTAATCGACGCTACTGCTCCTTTGGTAAAATACGATTGGACTCCTACTGTTGGTTTAACTTTTTCAGATTCTTGTAAAAATGATTGTGCCAAATTGATAAAACCTTTGGAAGATGGTTCGTTTATTCTTTTGGTGACAGATACAATTGGTTGTACAGGTGCAGATACGGTCAATGTGAGTATTGATAGAAATAGAAATGTTTATTTGCCAAATATTTTCTCTCCGAATGTAGATGGTACTAACGATTTTATGGAAGTTTTTGCCGACCCTGAAAGTGTAGAGAAAATCAATTACTTCAAAATTTATGACCGTTGGGGAAATCTTGTTTTTGAATCAGGTTCGTTCAAACCAGCTGATTCAAGAGTGATAGGCAACCGTTGGGATGGTTTTTATCAAGGAATCAAAGCCAATACGGGAATTTACACCTACGTCTGTGAGGTTAAATTTGTGGACAATGTGGTGCTTCGATTTAGAGGTGATGTTTCTCTGGTGAGGTAAAAATAGATATTAGATATTTGATATTAGATATTTTACACTTGTTCCGTAGTTGAAATTAATAATCCGTAGCGTTGGCATTAATGCCAACGCTACGG
>JAYWHK010000308.1:0-6301 GCA_043777755.1 Saprospiraceae bacterium | reverse complement strand
TCTAAACAAGAATATGACATCAAAAAGTATGGCGTTCAAAAATTTGCCGAATAATATTTCGTTTTTTATTTGGTTTTTTTGACAGTTCAACGCACCGTGACATTAATTTTAATATTGCGGTGCGCTGCACCTTCAAAACGAGGAAAATCTACTATTTCTATGAGCGCATTTTGCGCCATCAAGCCAAAAGCATGACAAATATCTTGCGGCTCTGCCGCTTTTGTAAGAAGACCCTGCTGCAATCAATGATTCGTTTTTTTAATTGAATTTATCTTCCTATAAGATTGACAAATATAAACCGCTTTAAGGTCTAATTCAATATTATATTTTTCACAAAAACATCAGATTTTGCAACGACTTTCAAAAAATAAACGCCTTTCGCTTCGCCTGTTAAATCCAACGTATTATCATTTTTTATTTGTTTAATCAATCTTCCTTCTTGGTTAAAAACTTCTAAACTATAATCATCATTCATTGACTCAAAATATACTTTAAATATGCCATCAGAAGGATTAGGATAAACCAAAAGGTCACCTTTCAAATCTATTTCTTCATCAAAGAGTAAAATATCATTTTCACCAATGTTATTAGGCGCAGGTTTATTTCCTTTTTTGATTTTTTTAAATACTATTGCTATGATTTCCACTTCGCCAGTACAACCATTTTCATCTTTGTAATTGATTTTTTTAGTGTATTTCCCTTCTTGTTCTTTGATAACAACCTGACTCGGCGTAACTGATTTTACGCTTGGGTTCAACGTCTGTACAATGGGCAAAAGTGGAACAATAACAGTCTTGTTTGGTGGCGTAATGAAAAGTATTTTTTGTACATTTTTCAATGAATCACTCACTAAAACTTCTATTTTTTCGGCTTTACTACAACCATTAACAGCTGTTGCTAAAAGGTTATAAAACCCTGATTTTGTGGCAGTTATTGTAATACTTTTATCCGTAGAAAGATTTGACCAAAGAAATTCCTTAGCATTGCTCGTAGCCGTAATCGTCACTTTTTGCCCTGCACAAACTTTCCCAGACGGACTTGCCGAAAGCGTCAAAGTTGGTTGGGTAAAATCTGAAAAAACACTAACGCTATCCACTGCTTTTTCGCCTGATTGAGTAGTGACTGTCACATAATACTTTTCATTGTTTTGCGTAGGAAAAACATCAACGCTTTGGGTCGTAGCCGCAAAATTATTCGCACCTTTCCACAGATAAGTACAATTCAATTGATTGGCATTGACCGTCAAAGCTACTTTTTTAGTAGTGCAATTTGCAGTGTTTTGGGCAACAGCTTTGATGGCTAATTTTGTTGATGGTAGCTGTGCTACAAAATTACCATTGTTGGTTGTAATCCAAAGTTCGTTGGGAATAAAAGGATTAAAAGTGGCATTTATTAAACGAGCATTGGGTATATCAACTACTTTTTTCCAAGCAATACAATCGTCTGTAATATCGTCTGTAATTTCAACTCCTTTATAATAATAAGTTATTGCCATTTGCTTCGCATTATATGGATTCAAAGCAATATTACTAATTTCATACGTATCTTCAACACTTTTTATAAAATTAAAAGTTTTACCATTATCATTTGTAAAATATATTCCAGACTCCCAGTATTGACTACTTTTATATGCTGCAATATAGTAAGAATTGCCAGTTACATCACTCCAATCGTGCGCAATAGCCCTTGTTGTTTTTGGAATAATTCTTCTGTACTCAGCATGATTACGACTTAAATAAGAATAGTCATATTTTTGTATCATAACTGTACTATCAACACCAAAATTTATTTTTGAAATATTATTAGCATAACCTTTACTATCTATCAATACAAAAGTTGATTTTTCTAATAAATCAATATTTTTTGCTACAAAAACTTGTGTATTGTTACAAAATACCATCATTTTGGGATATTTAGGATTTAATTTCATATCCAAAATTTCATTTCCAAAACTTGGAAGTGTATCCCATGTTTTGCAATTATCATCAGAATAAGCAAGGTAATTTCTTATTTTCACAAAATCATTCACCTCAGCAATCCCAAAATAACGATTGGTATTTTTTTGTTTTTGTAAGTTTTTAACACTTAAAATACCTTTATTTTTGTCATAAAGACTTTTCCATGATTTACCATTATCATCACTTACATGATTATTTTGGTAAATCATATTGTAATCTATGAACAATGGATCTGAATGTTCCATCGTGGAAACTCCTGCGTTTTCATACTTATTTTCTTGACTAACAGCCTGATTAGCAGGATTTTCTGTTTTTTCGGTGACGTATTTTTGTTGCCAAGATTTACCACCATCGACTGATGTATAGAAAGCTGAAAAAGATGTAAATTGTGGAGATGATGTAAAATAGTTAAAGTTAAGTTGCATATAAAGCCTATTTACGTCAGTTTGATGTGTTCTGATTCGGATATAAGTAACATACGTCCAATCCACCAAACCTCCCAATCCAAAGTAAGCTGCACTAAAATTGGAATTGTTAGCAGAACTTTGAAATACTAAATTCATCTTTTTCTGACTATGTGTATATTTATAAAACTCAAACTTTTTATCAGGCGTAACTCTCGCTACATATAAAAGATCTGGGTCTATCGGGCAAACGGCAAGTTCCAAATAACCTGGCAATATTGCGATTGAATCCCATGAATTAGTTCCAGTAGGGTTATAATTCAAAGAGAAAATTTTTCCAGACGAATTATTATTGGTATAAGCTCTTAGTGGTATTGTGTTTTTACTTGTAAAAACAAATTCTTCATTAAACCACGAATTAATAAAATCATTGGTACTAATATCTTTTACATTATAAAAGGCAAAATTGCTTGTTGAGGCTATCTTTTTGTAATTATTTCCAAATAGATAAAATAAGCCGTTAGTGAAATGTATATTTTTCACATCTGCAATAGGCGAATTAACAATCTGTTGAATAGTGAAATTGCTAAAATGATAATAAATTTTTCCACCATCTACCATTAAAAGCCAAGTGTTATTGTCGCCTACTACAAATTTTCTGATTGTTGAGTAATTCCCAAATGAGATTAATGACCAATTTTTACCTCCATCTACTGTTGAATAAAGACGATTGTCAGTAGTCGCAAATAATTTTAATGAGTCAGAAGTGGTGTAGATTTTTGAAATAGGGAAATTCAGCTTTTGCTGAACATAGCTTTTTCCAAAATTATCCGTTTTGTACAAAATACCATTTGCAACATAAAACTTATTAGGATTTGTAGCCATCGGCTCTAAATTACCTTCAACTGCGCCAAGCCCTTTCATTACCCAATTTTGCTTTGGATAAGTGGTTGCAGTATCTGTTTTTACTCCAATCTTAGCGTTAAAACAATACTTGTGAGTATTTTTCAGACCCGTATAACAATTCGTATAGGTATAATTGTTACAAACTTGGGCATTTCCAGTTTTTTTCCAAATAATTTCTACTGTCGTTTTAGAACCTCCCTTTATGATACCTAAATTAGCAGGAGAAACCGTCCAATTTGCAACAGTATTGCCTACAAAAAAAGGCATATTAAACTCAGTACTGTCATTTACACAACCAGAGTAGCTATAAATATTAGTAACTTGCGCAGTAGCATAAGGGTCAAAAGTAGCAAGTGATGAACCATTGTAAGTGATAGTATTGTCACAAACACCTTCTCCACAGCCATCAAGATGTAAATAATAAGTTTTATTGGGTTCAAGATTGACAACCAAGGAATCAGAAAGTTTACAACTTATACAACCTACTGGTTCCAAAATATCATTACAATTTTCGCCCTTAAAAACAGAGAGTTGAGAAGATGTATTACTCTCGCAATTTCCTGTTGATAATTTAAAAACCATTTTATTTGTTTTTGGCACAAATCGCCAATAAAAAGGATTATCTTCCGATGTTCCAATACCGCATGGAAGATTCAAATTTTGAGAAAAACCGTCAGCAAAAGGATTTCGCACCTTTAAAATACCACTCAAGGGCAAACATTCCGCCAAACAAGCATCATTTTCAATCAATTGCTGAAATTGAGCTTGACTATTATTTTGAAAAAAAACGATAAAAAAAAATAAAAATATAAAGATTTTACTTCTCATTTTAAAGTATTGATTATTGGTAAAGCGTTATAATTAAAAATTTTACAAATGTAAAACAAATTTTTCAATTTTACTTTTTTCTAAATCCAAAAAAGTCGTCTTCTCCTTATAGTAGTATAAGAAAAAAATCCAAACACAGCATTTTGCCACGTTTGGATTTTTTCAATACTAAAAACTACTTATTTTATTTTGCAATCATAATACCTTCAGTATGTGAATTATTTCTTGAATCCATAATAGACAAATAATACATACCTGTACTCAAATCAGCAGTATTGATTTGCAATTGGTTTTCGCCAGCAAAAACGCTTTGCTCAATTGCCCTTACGATACTACCATTCGTACCAATCAAAACCAAGGTCAATTGTTCTTCTCTTTCAACATTCATTTTAATATTGATAAAATCACTTGCAGGATTTGGATAAGTAACAATATTTTTGATATTGATAGGTAAATTTTTATCGCTCACTGTTGGTGCTTTCAAACTAAGATTAGCCGCTTGATATACTTGTTTGTCTGCACCACCTTGAACCCAAGCGATCACTCTTAAGTCTGAAAATTCTTCCACAGAATGTTCAAGTGTATGGTTGATAATATTGGCAGCTGCACCATCTACTGGCAACCTGTACTTTCCTACAAACTTGTAAGATAAAGTAAGAGAGTCTGCAACACCTTCTGGCTTGTTAGAAATCACTGTACCAGCTTCTGTTGGTAGCATTTTTTTCATTACTTGGTCAAATTCTTTTTCGCCATTTGATTTTACATTTTTAGTTGTCTTGTTTTCAATGATGGCAACGTAAAGTTTAGCTGTGGACACATCAAATAAAGGCGTGTATTTAATTTTGGCAACTACGGTTTTTGACGTATCAATCGTATAAGTTCCATCAAGTACAAACTGCGCATTGATACCTCTACTATTATCGTGTAATGCTCCCGTGAACGCTTGTGCGTTATTGTTCCAACCTCCATCAATTTGCATTCTTGGGATAGAATTGATAGCGTAAAAACCTCTTCTATTGATTGCCTCTGTCGTAGCATAAGGGTCGCCTGTTCCAGGGAAATTTTGTTGGTATTTAATTGCTACAAAATCATCTTGAGGTTCTGTATCTACAATATTATGAAAGTTGATATTTCCAGGAGTACATGGGCCGCAGGTAGAACTCGTAAAAATCTCATACAAAGGCTTGCGTTGTACTTTTTTGCTTATGACAAACAGTTTTTTAGTCAAAGTGTCATCGCTAACATTTTCGTCAGGATTTCCATTGAGATTACTTGTCCAAACATCTAAAATATGTCCACCAACACTTGCATTCCACTTTACAGTATGAGCAAATTTTAGTACATCAAATTTTTTAATATTGACACCTTTGACCGTATCTGTAAAGGTTGCACCTCCATCTATTCTGTAATTCAGATTGTAAGAAGTGACATTGGCAATTCCAAAATTTTTAACACTGCCTTCAATAATATTCTCGCCTAAAACTGGAAAACCAGGAACAGTAATTTTAGTTGTTGCCATATCAAAGCTCGGCTGCTGTCCAAATCTAAAAGTATAAAAAAGATTGTCTTCTGGTGTTGGGTCAGCTGTTGCCAAACTTGCTAAAGCGGGAGAATCTTCCACCGAAATCGCTGTTGTTGCGTTGAGTTGTACGCCAACAGAAACCAATTTGGTAGAAGCATATCCACCTGTTCTTTGATCAACAACATAGATTGCATTGCTGGTTTCTTCTAAAACTATACCCCAATACGTAAAATTACTACCATCAGAAGTAACTGTACCGTAACCGTAAGAATTGAACTGAAGCCAAAATTGACGATTTGGTGCTTTACCAAATGTTTTGACAATTACAAGGTCGTTTGCACCTTTTCCAACCAAACCGCTTATACAAATTGAGCTGTCGGGAATCGTTGCACTTGGCAAAGCTACTGCGGTGTAAGATGGTGCTGCAACAGTTGATTTTGTATCAAAAGTCAATACACCACTTGATGAAATTTTAAATCCACTCACAGCGTTTCCATTGAATTTGAAAGGAAATGGCATTGGCTGAACTGGCGACCATTTTGGCGTAGCGTTAGTTCCAGCAAGGATTTGTTTCCAGCCATTAGCCCAATGTCATTAAGCTAAGAATTTTATAGCCATTTTTTCATAATTATCTAAAAATCAATTGATTATAAAATATTTTAAAAAAATAAAGCCTTTAAAAA
>JAYWHK010000307.1:0-6307 GCA_043777755.1 Saprospiraceae bacterium | reverse complement strand
GGGCAATGTCATTAAGCTAAGGATTTTAAAAATGTGTTGCTTCGCAAAAGACTTGAACAACACTTTCTGATGCCCTCACCCTAAAGGGAATGACTCCTAAATGTATTATTTTATTTTGTTTTCAGCAGTAAAAACAATCGTTTTGTTGCTGAAAAATTGGAAAAATTTACTTTTTTGGACAGAGTTCCCTTTAGGGTAAGGGCATCAGAAAGTAAATTTAGGATGTTGAGCAAAGCATTTAAAATCAAAACCCTTAGCTTAACGACATTGCCCAAAAGGGAGGACTTACCAACAAGATGCTTCTGCTTGTAGTTAATCAAGAAAGTAGGAAAGTAAGAAAGTAAGAAAGTAGGTTAAATAAGCGTTTTCCGAACAATTCCGAACCACTCCAAACAATAGCCGAACAGTTTTCAATCCTCTACAACACAGCCATTTTTTTGGACTTTGCGGTAAGGGACATAGTTGGAATTGTTTTTGATAATGTTTTTTTCATTTTCGTACAAAACGTCAAGGTTTTCCAAATCTCGAATGACATCAAAAGCGAATTTTCGGAGGTGGAGCGCATGACCAATATCGCCTGCTTGCGGACGGGTGATTTCATTTTCATAAAAGCAAGCAAAATAATCACAACCAGCAATTGGAATGGCTACATTATCTTTTTTGAAACGATGGTAACGGTTGATTTGCTCGACTACTTTATCACCGCTGGAAATAATTTGTATGCGTTTTTCTGGACCAAATTCGTTGCTAAAAATCTTGATACTACCTGCTTCGGAAGTAGAAAGGTGAATAATTTGACCAATTTTTAGTTTTTTTTCTTTTAAAAAACAAGTAATCATGCCTTCGGCATAAGCACCGCCCATGCTGTGCGTGATGAAATGAACTTTTGAATTTTTGTCCAAATCAAATCGTTTTATCAATGAATCCAAGTGTTTTTCTGCGAATTTTCGACCTTTTCGCTGACGAGTTTGGGCATTGGTAATAGGTGAAAAATTGCCACCATCAATAAAATAAATTTTTTTTGTTTTGAAATAATCAAATACTTCATTGAAAAAAAGCAAACTTTGGAACTGATTGTAATTCCATTTTGTTTTTGGTTTGAAATGAACAGAATCCAGCTGCCAGTACGCTGATTTGTTGCAAGTGGCAGGTGAATACTTTTGTGTTCCCCAAAAGCCATTCACAAAAATCACGACATCATTGGAAGGGGAGTTTTTCCAAAGACTATCAATAATAGCACTTGAATTTTGAGCGTGACAAATGCCGCAAAAGAATGACATTAGAACCAAAAAGATACATTTCATAGGTGCCTTTTATATTTTTAAATCAAAAATAAGTAGAAAAAACAACATATAGAAATATTTTGACGTATTTTTGCAGTCTGAATACTCAAAAAAAAATTTTACAACACATAATAATGAAGATAGTTGGAAGTAAAGGTCTTAGATTAATCGTTTCATCATTGGTATGTTTGCCAGCAATTGTTGTGATGTTTGCGCCATTTGTGTACGCATTTACACCATTTGGGTCTTACCAATGGTTAATTGAAAAGTCGGCACAAATCCTTTGGGTGTATTTTTTTTCGGCAATCATACTTTTAATATTTAGTAAAAAATACTGGATGTTTTTGAGTTTTGGCTGCTGCGCTGCGCTGTGCGTTTTCATGAAAAATATGTCAAATGACGCCTTTGATTATGCCGAAAAAACAGATGATTTGACTATAAAAGTAGCAAATTTCAACCTTTCTTCGGTGACGGATAGCTTAGAAGCTGTTGCAAAAAATATTGACAATTGTGAAGCGGATTTGATTAGCTTACAAGAAGTTAGTCCTATGGAAGACAGTATTTTGAGGCTTCGCTTGCAAAAAAACTATCCCAATGTATATAGTATGAAAAGCAAGGAATATTATGGAATGATGGTTTTTTCTAAATATCCTTTTGAAAAAAATGATACGTTTTCTTATCATGGTATTCCAAATATTATTGGCTGTATTAATATAGACAAAGATAATTACAAGTTGCATTTTATATCGTCGTATTTGTTGCCACCTTTTAACGCAACAGCTTATGAGAATTTTCGTGGTCATTTAGGAACAATTGCCTACAAAGTAAAAGCCTTGAATGTTCCGATGATTACCATGGGGACATATAGCTCTGTACCTTGGTCGCCTGAAATTAAAGACTTTAAAGATATTGGAGAATTGAGTGATAGTCGCTTAGGCTTTGCACCGACCTTTCCCAATAATGCACCAATAATGTTTCAAGTGCCTTACGACCATATTTTTCATAGCAAACACCTCAAATGCCTTGACTTTAAAACCATCAAAACCAGTAGTAAAGGTCACATGGGTATAGAAGGTATTTTTCAATTTGTAAAAAACAATGAAAACCTTTCTACAACAAAGAAGTAAAAGTTTCGCTTACGCTTTTCGGGGCATTTATATTTTTTTCAGAGATGAAATACACGCCAAAATTCACCTTTTTGCAGCCATTTGTGTTGTTTTTGCAGGATTTTTCTTCGATATTCAAGATTGGGAATGGTGCGTTGTCTTATTGGCAATCGGAACAGTACTTTGTGCGGAGGCACTCAATAGTGCCTTGGAAAGATTGACCGATTTGGCTTCTCCCGAGTATCATATTTTGGCAGAAAAAACAAAAGATTTGGCAGCAGGAGCTGTTTTATTGATGTCTATTTTTGCCGCTTTGGTTGGACTTATTGTATTTTTGCCAAAAATAATGGCGATATTGCCATAAATTATTATGCTTTACAATTTTTATCGTTTATTTTTAATTGCCATCAAAGGCGTTTTTGATGTTATTTTTTCAAATACTTATTTTTTTTATAAAAAAACAATAAAAGAAATAGAGGAAGAATTGGCAAATGAAGGGCTGGTTTTGGATAAAAGTCAAAAAAAACGATTTTTTACTTATTCTGTCGTAGGTGTTGTGATGTTTAGTTCTGCATTAAAAACTTTAACAGGGAAAAAACTAAGCATTACGCAGCAAGAGGTTTCTCAGTTATTCACGTTGCTGACACCTATTATTGATGATTTATACGATGATTTTGGCTATTCAGTAAAAGAAATAAAGCAAATCACACAGAAAAAAATAGTCAGAAAAGACAACGTTTGGGAAAAAATCGCCATCAGAATAGGCGCTCGCATCGAAGCTCTTAACAATCGTTCCCTTTGGCATCCTTTGACCGAAAAAATCATTGATTATCAAGGACTTAGCCAGCTTCAAGAAAAAGGAAATCTTCCCGAAAATCAGCTTCGAGATATTATTTATCAGAAAGGAGGCATCTCTATTCAGCTCAATCACGACACAATAATGAACGAACAAGGCAACGCCTTGGAAAGCGAATGTTTTTATGGTTTGGGCGCAATCGTTCAATTGACCAACGATATTTTTGACGTTTTTAAAGACCGTAACAACCAAACGCAAACGCTCGTAACGGATTGTCGTGACATTCGAGAATTGCGCAAAGAATACGATAATCTTGTAGCAAATACCTTTCAAAAAATAAGACAACTACCTTATCCTCAGCGCAATAAACATGATTTTATTTTGCAAATGATGGTCTTGGTAAGCCGTGGCAGAGTCGCACTCGACCACCTCGAAGCTGCACAAAAAACAACAAACAATGTTTTTCAACCACAGCTTTATTCTCGAAAACAGCTGATTACAGACATGGAAAAACCAAGGGTACTTTTTAAATCTTTTTACTACAATTTGAAGGTTTGATTTCGTAGAAAGCATAAAAAATTTAACTAAAAAATTTTGATTGACAAAAAATTTATCGTATATTTGTATCATTATTTAAAATCTTTAAATTTATTAATCATGTTACCAACACAACACAACACAACGTTTTTCTTGTTTTAATAACAATATTTTTTCAAAAACTATGTTGTTAATTTTCCTTTCTTGCTTAACGCAGCGTAGTATTGCTCAAAGCGATGCCCTTTTTATTGAAAATTTTGATGCCAATAGTATTTCTTTCTCAGAAGAAGATTTATTCACTATTCAAAAATTTGAAACTTCTCCATTTAAGAAAACAACAAAAATCATCAAAGTTTCTGATGTAAAAATGCAACAGCACAATGGCTTTTTATCTTTTAAAATTCCTAACACTGAGGAAGTATTAAAAGCAGAAGTTATCGAAATTGACGAAGAAAGTCCTACCGAATATACTTGGATGGGGCGAATTATTGATGAAAATAATGATGGAAACATTTGTATAGTGAACACTCCCGAAGGTAAAGCTGGATTTATTCAGACAAAAGATTCTTACTACACCATACATCCAATAAATAAAGATTATTCTTTATTTTTTGAACACGATAGGGCTTCTTACGGTGATAGTAAATGCTTAGTTGATGATGAAACACCAGAAGAAGGTTTTCCTACAGATAAATTAAAGACTGAATGTGTCAGCGACGGTGACTGTCCAGCAGTTATTGATATTTTAGTATTGGCTCCACCAACAGCCGTTGCCATATTAGCTCCAATAGCTTCGAATCTTCCTCCAACAAATCTATTGGTAATAGCCGCTCAAAAGAAGAAGCTGAAGCTAATGATGAAAATGGCAGAGGCAGAAGTCAATACTGCATTCAAAAATAGTGGTGTTTTAAATAAAAGGGTTAATTTTATTTTTCATAATTCTTTTATTCCTTCTATTACATTACAAGGCAAAAGAATAGATATAGATGGCAATAATTTACTTAAAAATGAGAACCAAATATGGCAGCTGCGTGATTTTTATAAAGCAGATATGGTTTTTGTTTTTTTGGGAGATTATCCCACTGGACAACAAGGTTTTTCTTACAGACCAGAGAATGGTGGCAGTACGGGTGATAAAAGATTAGCAGTAGTAGGCTCTTCATTTATTCAGAGTCCAAATCATATTCCAGCTCATGAAATAGGACACTTGTTTGATTGCTATCATGGTGATACGGGTGCCGAATCTGGTGCGCTTTGTAATAAAGGTTTCGAGCTTCTCACGAATAAAAAAACAATTGTTAATGAACTGACTTCTATTCCTACAATACTACATTATTCCAGCTCTGACCCCAATATCACTTTTGCAGGAAGTCCAACAGGTGATTTAGAACACAACAATGCTGGTGCAATAAGACAAAATGGTTGTAAGGTAAGTGAAACGAATAATGGAGCAATTCAAGTCAGCATAGTTGATCATACTGCCACAAATGAGGATGAGTTGTATAAACTTTGCAAACCTGGTGCTGGGAAGCTCACTCAAACCCTTATTTTAGGAAAAACAATCAATCCTTCTAATTCAAGTTATCCTGTAAAACCACCTTATCAATATGAATGGTACTACAGTCTTGATGGATTTTATCCGCCAAACCCTTCTCTTTTTTTAATATCAAAAGGAAATACACTGTTAATACTGAATACTGATGATCACAAATATCAATGCCCTTTTTACTATATCTTATTAAAAGTGATTGGAAGTGATGGTCAATCAGTCACAGTGAAAAAGAAAATTAGTATAGAATCTTGTTGTAATCCAACATTAGTATCAAATAAAGCATCAAATCCTTATCAATACACAACTTTCAATAGCTATGGTATAAAAGCATTTCCTAATCCTGCAAATGATTTTGTTACGATTGATTTTAAGAATTCCGTGGTAGGTGAAATTATATTTAGGGTAATTGATGTCAATGGTAGAACCGTAAAAGAAAGTAAATGGACAGAAGCTATACCTAAAAATCAGTTTAATGTTGATACTTCTGAATTTTCAAGCGGACACTATACCTTTCAGTACCTTATTTCACGAGAAGTACTGAACATAGCCTTATCTATTCAAAAAAATTATTAACCCAAGCAACTAAATTACAATGAAATCATTAAAATTATTATTGTTATTGCTTGTTTTATTTTCTTGTCAAAAAGAAGAAGTTGAAATTTTTGAGAAAGGAAAACAAGAAAATGGCTTTTGTAAAGCCAAGAAAAATGGTAAAAAATGGGAGGCTTCAACAGATGCTTTTTTCTTTAAAAATGAAAATCTATTATATATAAGTGTAAATACCTACAGTGAAGATGCGTCACCACGAGAATTATTAGTTTTAAGCTCAACCCTATCAATTGGTAAAACTGTATTGAAAAATGAAGAACTAACAGGATATTTAAGATTAGAAGCCGATGGCGATTTATCAATTAGCTTATATGATTTAGACACAGAGGAAGAAAATTATATCGAAATTGAAAAATTTAATACAGAAGAAAAAACAGCAGAAGGTAGTTTTTGTTTGCATTTTAAGAAAAATACTGGTCCAGAA
>JAYWHK010000306.1:0-6311 GCA_043777755.1 Saprospiraceae bacterium | reverse complement strand
GCATTCGAGCCTAAATAATGATTTTCCCGAACGTTTTGAAAAAAGGTATTGGGAAAATCAAAAAAATGTCGAACTTTGACCAATCAATGATTCGGCAGAAAGGCGAGTTTTACACTAAATCAACACGCTTCGACTGGCTTGAAAAAATTTGAAGGATTTTTCCAGCCGTCGGCGTATTGATTTGTGCAAAACACCTGACCGATTTTTTTTATTAACAAGACCTTTCTCTTATGGAGAAAGTTGTGCGGGTAAATTAGACCACCTCATATGAGTGAAATCGAAAAACTGAGTTTTATACAAGATTACTTTTACGATGGTAAAGAATTTGACAGAGAGCAAAAAGAAATTGAAGAACCACCTATTGCAGAAGATTGTAATTGCAAATTAATTCGCCATAATCAAAGTTTTTCTATTGGAGGAGGATCTTCCAGTCCTCTTGTTGATAATAGCTTTAGCCAAATATGGGATAAAAACTCAAAAGCATGGGGCGCAACATCCTATATAGGTGCTTCAAAATATATGCAACTATGGTCTTACGGAAAAAGGATTCATTCAAAGGGCGCAAGTATAGGTGTGAGTGGGGATAATGTTTCTGCACTTTACCACACACTTGAATATAACTGGTTTTGTACGGGGAATAGCGGCTATCCGACAGAAGAATGTGGTTTAAACTGCCAACAAGATGTAAATTATACAGCTATGTACGACTCTCGCTTAACTACAGATGTTGAGTTGCCAAGTTGTTTTATGTGTGGTGATAAAGGAACAGAAGCAACAGCAGAAGATGCTGCGGTTTTGGTAATTGCAGACAATAAAGGGAGGTCTCAGGTAATTGGTGCTGGGCAGGGAATGGTTAGTAGTAGTTTTTCTAAAATTAATAATCCTGAATTTTACATTGGATTAGGAGTCCTCGCATTTAATGTTGGAATGGGTATTGTAGCATTTACTGTTCCTGGCGCACAAGTACTCGCACCAGCTGTAATTAATGGGACAACAAATACCATTAAAACATTAATTAAGACACCAGCAAAATTTGTAAACGGAAGCGGAGGAACAGAAGATAAATCACTCAATTTTATTAGTCAAAAAGGAATACACTCCCTTAAGCCTAATACACCAACTTTCATAAGATTGTATAGTTTTGGTAATATAAGAGTAAGTGGTTTTACAAGTTGGAATAACACTGCAAGAATATTAAGTAACGGCAGTATCGCAGGGGTTATTCAAGGAGGCACTCAAAAAGAACCAGTATGTTGTAGTGATTTACTTGGGAATTGGGTTACTACTTCTGTCCCGAATGCACCAAAGCCTTTAAGCTCCGTAAAACAAGATGTTGGAAATTTTTTAAATCTTTATGGTATTCCTTATAATCAAACAGAATTAGGGTTTTATAGTAAAAATAATTGCAAAAAGTAAAGTCTTGAAAAGGATTTTTATTTAATATTAGCAGTGAACCTAAAACTGCTCTGTCAAATTTTAGGCGCAAACTCCGAAAGCGATAATGTAGGAAAGTTTCTTTAAGTTCTTTATTATGAAAAAAGTATTTTTAACATTAACAGTATTTTTAACTTTTTTAAGTTTGATTCAATCACAAACATCAATAGCATTAAAATTAGAGGGTAGTATTTTAGGTTATTATCCCGCAGCGGTAGGTACTGGAGCAGGATTTGGATTTGAGCTTAATGTAGGAAAAAAATCGACATTAGGTGTTATTTTTAACACTGGCACGGTACAAGATTTGGCAAAACTAAAATTTGGAGTTAGTCCAGAGTTTAGGTATTATTTCAAATCCGCTTTTGAAGGAATTTATCTATCAGCAAATGGTAATTATGATAAATTCAAACAAATCAATGATAAAGGTAACTACTTTGGGAGCTATTTATTTGGCTTAGGAGGTAAAATTGGCTATAGTAAAATAGTAAAAGAAAAAATTATTATTGGGTTGAATTTTGGTACAAATGTCATTGGACCGAGTAGGGGATTTAATTCAACAAGTTCAAAAATTACATCAAATCTTGAAATAGCATATAAGTTTTGATAAATTTACTTTATAAACCACTGAAATTCATTTTGAGGTGTATAAAAAATAAAAGCGTAAGTCATGAAAAACATAAATTTATTATTCGTATTTTTCCTAATGATAGGAAACCTTAATGCACAAAGATTAATCAACCCCAAAGAAGAAGAAACTGATTTGTTTTCAGAAGAACAAAAAGAAACGTTTGAACAATTTAGAAGTAATACACAAGACATAAAATGGATTCAATTAGATAGAATCGAAGGGTCTATTGACGAAGAAGGCTATATTAATTTTCAACTACCAGACTCTGGCGATTCTTATCGCATGAAAATTACCCGTAGTGAAGTCGAAGATGAGAACAATTATACTTACTCAGCTCAAAGCCAAGATGAGGAAGGTGAACCAACTGGCGATGATTTGATTTTGGTCAATGCAGGAGGTTATATTTCTGGTACTGTTCAAGTTGGAGGAGATTTATTTAGAATCATTCCTATTTCTTCTGAAACGCAAATTTTAGTAAAATCTGGTCTCGAAACGCCTAATTGGTGTGATACAAAAGATATAGAATCGGAGCTGCCAAATATAGGAGAGTGCGCAATGGGTAGCGATGGCTGTCTTATTAAAATTATGTATGTAGTTGATTCTGACAAAGAAACTATAAAGTTCTTAAGTAAGAATGCAATTATCTCACAGTGTAAATTATGGACAGAAGACATCAATACAACCTTGAAAAATAGTGAAGTTAAACATAAATTTCAACTGGTTTGGGTAGAGTTTTTAACAGACCCTATGCCATTTAAAGATGGTGACTGTAGTCTTAGTAAAGATGCTTTCAAGACAACTTACATGACAAATACAACCTCAACTGTAGCAATGGCTAAACAACAATCTGAAGCTGATATTGTAATATTTTTGACTACAAGAAACAGTCTTTTTGCTAAATGTGAATTAGGAGGATCAGCTTTTGCACTTGCGCCTAAAAAACCTGAAAACGCCTTTGCTGTAGTGAATCTTGACGCTGCAATGAAATGGTTCACTGTGACCCATGAAGTAGGTCATTTACTTGGAGGTCTGCATGAAGATGGCGTTTCTCCAGCACAAGCGCACCAGTTTTCTGTGAAAGGAAATCTAACCAATACAATGATGCATACTGATAAAATCAATGGTACAAGGGTAAAGTATTTCTCTAATCCCAAAGTAACGATTAATAAAACCCCAACGGGTACCAACGATAGAAATAATGCTTGCGTAATCCAAAATCAAGGTTGTATAACTTCTAAACTTGTCGCTGATGATAAATGTACGCTTACATTAAACGGTATTTTTGATAAAACTTGCAGCCCAACAAAAATAGACCTTAGTGTAGCAAGTAATGTTCCTCTTAATTGCTTAAAATCAGCTAATTATTTATTTGAATATAGTACTGATGGAAAAACATTCAAAACAGCTTATTCTGGTAGCAACCCAAAATGTACAGTAAAACTTACTCCAAATACTAAAAATTATACTGTTTTTGTTAGAGTAACAGTATTTAACTCAACATCTCCTTTAGCTTCTGACAAAGTATATGGAAGCTTTGATATAAGAGGCTGTAAATCATAAAATTAAATTTAGAATGAATCAAAGAATTTTTTTTATTATCATATCTTTAGCATTATTCTCTTGTCAAAGTAGTTTGAGAAAAAATGCTAAAGTAGACGAACCAAAATTTCGCAATGACTCCTTGAATTGTTGTAAAGATTTAGACCAAAATACTTTAAAATATAAGACATGGATAAATAAAGAAACTGGGAATAAATTGAGTGGATATTTTGATGGATTCGCCAATAATAAAGCAGTCACTGGTTTTGCAATGATTAATAAAGATACTTCCTTTATACACCTTTCATTATTTGATTTTGACAAACAAAAAGAAAAAATAAATGGGAGTATTCATTTTAGTGTTAAAACTTCAAATGATACTTTGATTAGTACAGAAAATTTAAAAATGAGTTATGAGCATTACCTTGCAGGTTCTTGTGTTACAACAAGCTATCATTTAGGGGAGAACAAATCCAAGCTGAATTTTTTAAAATATTCAATTTTACAAAAAAAGAATAGATTAAGTGGTTGTTTTTCTATTAAATTATGGCTTAATGATAAAGATATACAAAGTCAATACAAACTCCCTGACTCTATTTATTTTGAAAACATTAGATTTTTTGCAATCTTAAAATAAAACAATAATTTTTTACAAAAAAATAAAAATAAGTCATGAAAAAAATAAATTTATTATTCGTATTTTTCCTAATGATAGGAAGCCTTAATGCTCAAAGATTAATCAATCTTACAGAAGATCAAGAAACAGCACTTAGTACTGAGGAACGCTCTGCATTTGAAAATTTCAAGCAACAAGAATCAATACAAAATCCTCTTTTTATTCAAATGGGTAATTTGAAAGAGCTAATCAGTGAAGAATATATCACTTTTAATCTACCTAATACAGATGAGTCTTATAAAATGAAAATCACTGATTCGGGAGAACTATCTGACGAAAAAAATTACAGTTACTCTGCAGAAGAACAAGAAAATGAAGAAACTATTGGGAATCATGCAACATTGGTAAGTATTGATGGCTATATTTCAGGTGCATTATTTTTATCTGGGAAATTTTATCAAATTTTCCCAATAAATGAAAGATTACAGCTATTATACGAAATGCAACCAAAAGAAGGTAGCTTTTGTGAGTCAAATACAGAACGTCAAACCCCAGAGCAAAATGCTGAGTGTAAAATGGGCAGTAAAGGTTGTTCAACGAATATTTTAATATTGTACACCAAAAGTTCTCTTAATTCTTTACCTACGGGCTATAACACCTCAAATTCAAGTTTATTGTCATTAGCAAATTTATTGATAACTCAAACCAATAAATCATTTTCAAATAGTAAAATTATGCACAGGGTCACTTTAGCTGGAATGGAACTATTACCAGACCCTGCTTTAAATTCAGGTGCATATAAAGAAAAAGATTATTACGCTGGGTTATTAACAACAACATCTAAGACATCTACACTACGCATTGCAAAAAAAGCTGACCTCCTTGTAATTTTAACAGCAGGTACTTATTATGGCTCAACAGTAGGTGTTACTCCTGTTAATGCACCGACCAACTTAAACCTTGCTTTTTCTTTAGTTCAAATGTCTCAAAGCAATAATGACTTTACCTTTGTTCATGAAGTAGGACATTTATTTGGAGCAGACCACGATAAAGACTCTCATCCACCAGGAGTTTCACCCGCACGAGGTTACAAAACAACGAAAAAGGCAGCAACAATAATGTGTTATAAACCATTTGATACACGCATTCAATATTTTTCGCACTCAACAATAAAGGTGTCAGGAGAAGTTATCGGGACAAAAGATGACTTTAATGCTTGTGTAATTCAAAAAAATGGTTGCGCCATTTCAAATTTAATCAAATGAAATATCTAAAAAATATCATTTTACCTATTTTTATATTTTCTCTTTTTTATTCTTGTATGGAAAAGGAAGGCAGGACAAACACTTCTTGCGATAATTCATCAATTGATATTCGAAACGTAAGTAATGATACGTTGAATTGTCCGACTAATGGTAAAATGGTAGGTTTTTTAGACTCAACTCCATTTTCCAGTCATTTTGTACTGTCTTCTGTTGTGATAGATACAACAATGACATATACATTGAACTTAATGGTAATAGATAGTGTAAATCATAGTGTTTTGATAAACGTAAATGTTTTAATAAACGCTCAAACGTTGAAACCTGATTATGACAAAATTGACTTAACAGCTGGCAGAAATGAATTTTTTCCATCTGCGTACTATGTAGTTGATAGCAGCTTTAAAGCTAATTCTGTACAATTTTTTTATGACAAAGAGAAAACAGAATTGTCAGGATGTATGAATTTGAAATTTGACATGAAAAACACAAGCGATAATCCTAAAAAATCGTATCTCTTCCAGAATGTCCAATTAAAAACCAATTTTAAAAAATTAAAAACCAATTGTTTTCAATGTGGAACAATATAAAAAAACAAGCCATGAAAAAACAACTCACAATCTTAGCTTTGATTACTGCCTGTACTTTTACAGGTTATGGACAAGGAGCAATTCCTGTTTCTTTATTCTTAGGTAGGGCTGCCGACCCTCCTTTGGGCTGTGCATCTGGTGCAGGTAGTGCCACGACCATTAAATAGCTAACGAATAAGAAATAAATACTTACCTTTGCCAAACCTTATTATCCTATGCAAAGTAAACAAGTAAAATTGAGT
>JAYWHK010000305.1:0-6354 GCA_043777755.1 Saprospiraceae bacterium | reverse complement strand
TTACTTTAATACTGTTTTAGCCAAGCCATTTAAGTGGTCTTATAATGGTAAGCCTTGTAAGTCTTAATTCGTTAGCCATTTAATGGTCGTGGCACTATTGCCTCATTCACCACTGGATTGGGCGAAATCGACCATTGAGCAAGGTTGTTTGTAATTTCTGCTTCAGGTTGTTTAGGAATAATGTTATTTTTATTATCGGCAATTTTTCCTTTGTCAGTAGATTTTGCAAAATAAATCAATGCTGGACTTGGTGCATACATAAATAACCTTTCATTTTGCTCAAAATCCTTCAAAACAAAACAAGGAATGGTCGTTTTTTCTACAAATTCATCTGGTTCAAGAAAAAAATCTTCTTTCTCAATTTTTTCTTTTTGCAGAATAATTACAGCGACCGCACCTTCTTCCTCCGCTTTTGCTATTTTTTGACCGTAAGGACATTCACCTTCTAACTCTACGATTACTATTTTACCTTTGTAAAGCAAGGCTTCATTTTCATCTTTTGTTGGTGGTTCTTTTTCATTTGGACAACCAAAACTTTCATCTGTACTGTAAAGGCTTCGAGTAGTTATAATATCAGTGAACAAACCTTTCTGAGCTTGTTCATCTGATAAGACTCCTCCAAATTTCACTTGCGCAAGCTCATAGATTTCTTGCGTAAGCGTTACGCTGAGGTAGTACTCCTGAGCAAAAATAGGTATTGCGAACATACAAAATATGCCAACGATTGTATTTTTTTTCATAATAAAAAATTTAGTTTTTAACGTTTGGTAAATTTTTTCAGATAATTGATACTAAAATAAGTACGAGCAACATCTGAATTTCTGAAACTTTTGTACGAATGGGCAAAAGGCGCAAGCGTAACCCTAAAGATATTTTTATTGATGGTATAATCAACCACGAAATTGGGTGTTATAAATTTCCGCAACTCATATTTTGTTGTAAAAAGATTAAATGCTGCGCCAATACCTGTTCCAAAACTTTGATTTCCTCTTATTTTATGCTCAATATTGAGTAAAAAAGGAACCATAATACTTGATTTTTCAAAATCGCTCACAGAACCCGTAGTGCCGCTTATTCCTACAAAAAGGTTAACATTCCTTTGTTCCGATTCGTAAAAAGGATAAGAATAGCCCAATGACAATTGCATTTTTGTGTAGGCAGCTTCCAAGGTCTTAGGTACTGTATAGGCATAATTAGGCGAATTGGGATTCGTTACCACTACTTGAGCATCGTAATCATTTCTGATAAAATGCAGTCCGCCGCCAAATTCAATATGCTGCGCTTTGCTGATTTGTGCCAGCAACAATAAGGTTACGATGATGATGTTTTTTTGCATAGGTTTATTTTTTTAATAGAAATCCTAATACTCGGACAACTTTTGTATTTACTTCTTTACCATTGCACTTTCCAGGATTCCAACGTTTCATATTTTTATATACTCGAATAGCTTCTTTATCAAATAAAGTATAACGTGAAGTATCTTTCCTTACGATTGTAGGGTTTATTACTTTTCCTTTCTTATTAACTATAAAACTCAACACAGTTCTTGATTGGAATTCATTTTGTACTGGAAATTTGAACTCTTCCTGTATATATTGGGCTATATCTCTTTGTTCATTTTTAGAATAAAAAGGAAAAGAATCAACTTCTGTATAAACTCTTGATTTAAGATTTTTATCCCAATAGTATTTACAAGTATTTTGATTGTTTCTTGAAACAGCACAACCAAACAAAAAAATGGAAATAAAAATAAAAATTACATTTTTCATATTTTATTCATTTTCAGTTTCTAAACTTTCTCCTGTTTTTTCTATTGACCAGTAGTCAGCATCATTCTCACCTTTACTACCTTTACCTCCCATTTGCATTTTCACTTGATTTTTCAAATAATTCAGTTGTCCAGGTGTTAACCGATCGCCTTGCTTTACTTGCCAACGTTCAAATAAGCTTACACCATTGAGATTATTAATGTTGTACAACATCAAATTATCATGAATATTAGGATCTGTATTGGAAGTTGTACTAAAACTACGTCCATCTCCACATTTCGTTAACTCGCAGTCTAAAGCATTAGTAATATCAAAGGGATGACCTATTCTTGCTGTATGCATTAACTCATGAATGAAGTCTAAAGCAAAATCCTTAGAACTTTGGAGATTTCTATTCCTATCAAGTATTCTAAGATCAGAACCTCCATTTCCTTCCATACCAGGTATATATGTTCCCACTTCATTAATACTTCCATAATCTCCAATAGTCATGCGTGGCATCCACGTTTTTCCAGTATATTCATTCTCTGAATTAAATGATAAAATTCCAGTATAAAAACCACCAGACGACGTTTCTAATATTCTTGTATATTCGGCACTTACTACATTCATATAATTTGTAAATTCTTTTTGGGTCAGCGTTGTTCCGTAATATTCAGCAGATACATTTACATTAATTACATTAAGACCTCCTTGTTGGTAGTGAATCCATTCTTGGCCATCAAGATCAACGCCATTTACAGGTCTATTTTCTGCATAGTTAAAAACTCCATTGTACGGAAACTTCTCCGCCAACCCATCAACACTTACAAACCTTGCAGTTGCAGCGTCATACCAACGTTTGCTATAATCTGTTAAATCCAGTCCAAAATCCGTATTCAATTCCTTCCCATTGTACTGATATTTTTGGTCGCCATTGTTGCCAGCGAGCCAAGGACCATCTTGGTTCATGCCAAAGGGGTAGTAGTGATTGACCTGAGTGATTTCAGTGTTTGGTTCTATCCTGCCATTGGCATTTTTATCACTGATCATCACACGGGTATTGCCTAAATGGTCACGCAAAGCATATTCATATTTGTAGCTTCCTGTTCCTGCGGTCATGCCCATTGTCCATACCAAACGCCCTTCGTCTATTTGTAGTATATCAGGTTGAACAGCATTGTTATTGCGGTATTCTATGCCATTGTCATAGTAATAAGTGTTGTTGCTCAAAGATTGCCAAGAAATAGGTGTTGTATTTACTTTACGTAAGGTTTCTGTTTTTTTAGACCATTTTTGCCCTTTTGCATCATAAGTTATCGTAATTTCATTTCGGCTAACGTCGTCTTGAAAAGCAATAAAAGTTGGCAAATTTAAGTGATTGTAAGCAATTCCAACAATTCCTTTGAAAGGATCTTTGATAAGATTGCCATTTTTGTCATACTCGTATTTTGCAGAGGTTTGATTGACACCAGCTTTTACTTTAAACCCGTAATTGGTCAGTGCTGTTTCATCTATTTTTTCCAATCTGTTTTTATGCGTAGTATTGTAAGTATATGTCAAATTGTCAATTGGCGCAAACGAAAATACAGGTATTTGTTGTGCAGGATTCGCAGGATTCGAAATAATACAGGTTCCACTTGTACCGTTTCTTTTCAATGTCGTAATATTGCCACGAGTATCGTAAGATAGTATTTCATTGTAACGGCTATTAAAAGTCAATGTATTATTGTTGTCTAAAAAACCATATTGCGCTCTTGTCATTCTATCAAGATTGTCATAGGTATAGCCATAAGATTGTCTATCCACACCATATACTTGATATTGAACCGCTTGAATATTACCATTGTACTGTTTTGTACTGCCTAAATATCCATTGTCTTTTTCATTGTAAAAAAGCTCCATCATAAAAGCATCAGGTGCATTGTCTTCACCATTCACAGGAGCAGCTACTGGCGAAGTTGGCGCATAATTATTACCACATTGGTAATAATATTGATTCGCCAGTGAAATCATTCCAGTATTATTTTTGTTAATTCCAGTAAGCCAACCACGAGTATTATACTGATAATCAACAGATTGTAGCTGTCTTGGTGTTAAAAGTGGATTTGCATTGACACCCAAATTAAGTTCCGACAATTCATCTTTGTAGGTATATTCTTTTCTACTAACCTGTGTTTCGGGCAAATTGTCATATTTGTGAAAATGGCTTTTTGTTCTCAATCCATGGTCATAAGTATATCTATCTGTAATTGTATGCTGAATACCAACAGGGTCTGTATGTTTCCTTATTACCTTAGTTACTTTATCAGCAAAATTATACTCTGTGTTAATTTCTTCTGCACGACCATTTGGATCAATAAACATTTTCTTTGAAACACGATTATAGGTATCGTAAGAATAATTGTAATTTATAAAAGTAGCTCCTGCCCGTACAGACTCTTGCAAAAGTCTATCTTTGTTAGAAGCATATACATTCCACTGGAGTAAATCTGCATTGGGTATTGAAACTGTATTGTTAACTGTATTAGTTGCAAGAGTAATATTTGCCGTAGGATAATTGATTAAACCGACTTCCGAAGGGCGACCAATCTCATCATACTTTGTAAAAATACATTTTGGAGTACTTGCCGCAGCCTGATTAGGATCTTGTGTAATGGCTAACATATCTCTATCATTGTAATGATAGGTATAAAAACCTTCTGTTGCTGGAATACTTTTCTTAAAAAGCCTATGTTTGAGATCGTATTGATATTTAAAGCATTGATTCGTTGTTGCATTTGATTCTCCAGGTGGAACTATCGCCACCAAATTATCCCAAGTATCAAATACATTGTAAGTATCCGCATAAGTTGAATAAGAATAATTTGGACTTGCACCAGACTTTGTGTAACGTCTTGTAAGAATACTACGACCAGCCAAATCTTTGAAGATAGCCGTTTTATCGCCATTTTCATTGATAACTTCTTCTTTTAAAAGAACGTTTGCTGCAAAAAAAGTTGTGCCACTACTATTCGTTGTAAAATCAATAACTTCACTACTGGTATTCGTTCCATATATTTTTTTAACCACTGTATTATCAACATTGGTTATAGATAATACTCGACTCAATGGTGATCCTTCGTATTGCGTACTTGTAAAAGAAATTGTTGCTGTAGGAATCGAATAATTTGTAACAGTTGATTCAAATGGCTGATAATTTTTTAAGGGTCTTCCTGCAATATCATAAATCGTAGAATTTTGATTGATGTTCTTAGAGGCAGACGGGGCAGAATATGCTTCTTTGATTACTTGAATATTCCTACCTAAACCATCAAAAAGTTGTCTATCTGCCAATATTACATTTCCAGTTGATTCTTTAAAAGTCGTCATATTTTTAATAAAATTATCTCCTGTAGTTGTCTTAAAATTATAAGCAATATCCACCAAAACATTAGGCGAAGTAGCGTTAACTATATCAGAAAACTTACTTTCTATAGTTTTTGCTCTTAGCAATGGATCATAAGTAAATTTTGATTTCTGACCATTCTCGTCTGTAATCAATGTTAATAAACGATTGGTATTGTACATGAACTCACTTGTCAGTTTATTTGTCCCTGTTCCAAACTCTCGTTTTTTCAATAGCTCTTTGTCCCAGGTGTAAAGTTCTGAAGTAGTATAACCGACTTTAGTGAATTTCATAGGTCTTCCATCAGAAGTATAATCATCAATAGTTACATTGAGCGCCTTCGTGGCATCTGAGTTTATGGTATAAAACTTAAATGGCAAAAAACGCTTTTTGTCCGTTCCATAATCTTTATATTCCAAAACAGAACCTTTCTTTTTAGTATCGTCACCAAAACAACTTTCTACTTGAAGCGGTACCCCAATCATAAATTTGTCTAAAAAAACTTGTTTTGAAGAAAAATTAGGGTGATTTAAAGGCATATCCTGTGCATAGTAAATTTTAGTGCGATGTATTTTACCATCACTATTTTTAAAATTAATTTCAATCGGCTTATGATGAACACCAACCGAAGCATTGTAAACAAAGTTCGTTTCTTGCTTTACACTAAGCAAAGCATTGTTCACATCTTTAAAATAGTTGGTTACAATCGTTTTGTGAATTCGCTTATCCCCAACCAAAACATAATATTTTGCAAGGGCATAACTAAGGCTACTTTGATTAAAAGGATCTTCAACTTTCCCTGGGTCTTGTGCATCAGAAATGACTTTGAGTCCAGGAATTTTAGTAACATTTTTTAAATCGTACTGATTTTCTTCTTTCATCAGAAGTTCACCAGCTTCATTGTAATACTCTTTTTGAAGTAAAAGCCCCTTTGTCCAATCCAAGTTTGGCTTTGGCGCAAATGGGAACAAATCATCTTTCAAATTTGGATAATTTAAAGTTGGAAATGGAACAATCGTTTTTACAATAGTGCCAATAGCATTGTATGACAAGGAAGTAGCATTTGACCCAGTTTCTAAAAAAGAGTAAGTACCATAAGGAGCAGGAAAACTAAACGTATGTACACTCGATGTTCCAGTTTTTGAAATTTTAGGCATAATTTTTTTTGACACTAAAATTTTATAATTTTTTTATAATTTTTATAAAAATAAAAAATTG
>JAYWHK010000304.1:0-43565 GCA_043777755.1 Saprospiraceae bacterium | reverse complement strand
ATAAAAATAAAAAATTGATATTTTATTATAAATTAAAATATTATTTTTTAAATTTTTTAAAAATGTTCTGTTTTTAGAAAACTGGAACATCGAGTACTATATTTTTGGCTTGATTTTAGCGTAGATGATTTCGCTTTGCGATATGGCAATGTAATGTTATCAGAATTTTCAGACATCGACCTCTTTTTTTAATTTCCATTCCTTATGCTGTTGTTTTGACGTTTGTTTTTCGTGAAAAACAAACGTCAAAACAGCACCTTTTTTGAATTTTAAAACCTTTATTTTTTTACAATTTTTCACAGTTTTTTTATATAAAAAAAGTGTTTTGCACGAGGTGTTTTCTTTATTTTTTTGTAAAAAAACAAAGAAAAATAAAATATTTTAATTTTTTTTATAAAAAAAATGATTTCTTATTTTCACACCAAATAAAATCCTTTTTTTTGTCAAATAAAAAAATTTTTCATCGTTTTTTGTAAAAGAAACACAGCGATTCTTGTTCACAAAATAATTACAATTATTTAAAAAAAATATTTATAAACAACTGTTTATCAAATAATAAAAAATATTCGTTTATACAAATATTATAAAATAAAAGAAGAATTAGATGTCACAAAAAAAACAAAATAAATACACGAACTTATTTGAAAAATACTTAACTTTACCGTTGCGAATCGCTATATTCAAAAAAAGTGATATGTTAAAGTTTGGTAAAATTAGATGAATCTTTTGCAATTTTCTTTGCAGACATTCGTTTTTATCAACTGTTTGTTATACTTTTACCTTTAGAAAACATACAAACATTACTTTTGAGTTGGTTCTTATTCCACTAAAAAACCTTGTTATTAATCAATGGTTCACCAACGGCTACACCAATATTTAGACAATGAGTAAAAGAGAAAAGTTTATATTTAACACCCATACACTAACTTACGATAAAGTTGTAGAACCCTTAAAAGAAAGGGTTATTCGGGCTTTCAAATTTCTTTCCACTGCTTTAGTATCAGCAATCATTATGTTGGTACTGCTCTATAAGTTTTTCCCTTCACCAAGAGAAAAACAGTTGCTCAATGAAATCGGTCAGATGGAATATAAGTACAACGCACTTGACAACAAGATGGAGCAAATGTCAAAAGTTCTTGGCAATGTTCAAGAGCGTGATGCAAGTGTACACCGTTCTATGTTTGGTATGGAGCCGATGGATAGAGATGTATGGACTGGTGGTACAGGTGGTTCTACACGTTTTGCTGAATTGGCAGAATTGCGTTTCGCAGGTGACATCATCAAGAGTTCTTTGATGAAAGCCGA
This sequence comes from Saprospiraceae bacterium, assembly GCA_043777755.1. Lineage (GTDB taxonomy): Bacteria > Bacteroidota > Bacteroidia > Chitinophagales > Saprospiraceae > CANHEE01. The sequence continues at coordinate 42,260 of JAYWHK010000304.1, read as the reverse complement.
AATGTTGGAGCGTCAATTGGTTTTACAATCAAAATCATTGGACACGATTCAAAAATTGGCTCGTGACAAAGAAAAAATGATTACTTCAATTCCTTCTATCAAGCCTGTCCGTGAAGATAAGTTGAACAGAAGTATGTTTTTAATGTCTGGTTTCGGCTGGCGTTTGCACCCTGTACATAAAGTACGTAAGTTTCACGCTGGTTTGGATTTCGCTGCACCTTATGGTACACCGATTCAGTCCACTGGTCAAGGTCGTGTTATAAAAGTTGAAAATGGTCACGGTTACGGAAACTGTGTTGAAATAGACCATGGTTATGGTTATACTACTTTGTATGGTCACATGAGTCGTGTAGAAGTTCGTGAAGGCGAATACGTCAAAAAAGGTCAAGTGATTGGTAAAGTGGGAAGTACAGGTACTTCAACTGCGCCACACTGTCACTACGAAGTTCACTTAAAAGGCAATCCTATCAATCCACTTCAATTCTGTATTGATGGTTTGACTCCTTCTGAATACCAGCAATTGGTAAATGCAGCAAAAGTAGCGAATCAATCTTTAGATTAAGATTTTAATAATTGATAATGAATAATTGAGCAAAAAAAACACCTTATAAGATGAAATCTTATAAGGTGTTTTTTTTGCTCATGCTAATTTTTAATTATTCATTTTTAATTATTCATTTTTAGTTATCGTCCCTTTTTTCACAATATTTTTAAAATCATAGTATTGCTCAGGAGATTTGAAACCATCGGTTTTGACCCACGGCTCTACACTGAATTTCTCTATATATTGCTGAATCAAGTCCTTATCCATTCGAGAATGTGATGTAAGATAATCGGACAATTGGAACAGAAGCGTTTTATTGCGTTCCAAAATAGCCGCAGCTTCGATTTCACATTCTTTCATAATGTTGTATGCGAATTGCTCATGTTCTTCTTTGTATTGAAAAAATGGCGCATCGCCACCACTCGGAATAAAGAAGCGCAAAGGATCTTGCCCCATACCAAACTCTTTAACAGCCGAATGTGCCAATTCGCTCGCTCTACGCAAATCCTCAGAAACACCCGTTGAAGTATATTCTACACCAAAAACCATTTTTTCAGCCAAATAACCACCCAGCGCAACGATAATTTGTTTTTTGATAAAATACTTCGTATCAATACCTTCTGGCAAATTCAACTTACAAAAACCATGCGCATCGCTACTGACGGTTCTTGTCACCACATATTCTGGTAACAATTGCAATGACAACGCAGCCAAAATACAGTGCCCACTTTCGTGAACGGCAACGTAGGCTTGCATATCATTGTTTTGCGATTTGCGCAAAGAATTGACTTTGAGGTTAATCAAATATTTTTCGCTACGTAGCTTTTTTCCTTTTTTATCCAAAAATTCTACAAAATAATGGTCGTCAGAAAAACGCCAAGTGAGCTTGGTGACTTTGAGTTCGTTTTCTAAAATCGTCACAATCATTTTGCTAACATAGCCTTCAATAAGGTTTTTGATGGTCGTCAAAACGGGTCGTGCGCCTTGCGTAGGAAAAACACCTTCTTGAAAAACAATGTCAATAATACTGTCGTCAAACTGAATATCAAGACCAAAACGCTCAGAAATATTGTTTTTTGTAATATTTAAATGCTTGATAATGATTTTTCTATACGCATCGGTATTGAATGCTGGATAAATAACATGGTTGTTGCCCAAACGAGCGATTTGCTCGTTGCGAAAACGCTCTTGCAAAGCACGTTTGATGTTGGCAATGTTGATTTTTAGCGTACTTTTATAAAAATCATCAGGCGAAATATCAGGATTGATTACGCCAGACATATAGTAGGCTTCATCTAAATTACCAACTACAAAAATCAAAGATTTTGACAAGTTCATCAACTTTTGGCTTTGTTCTTCGGACAATGCCGCTACCAAAAAGTCAATAATATTGTCCAAATCCATTTTTTTGATGGCATCTAAAACATCTTCTGCATCTAAGTAATGCTCTTCAATCAAGCCATATACACCTGAATAGAAGTGATTTTGTAAGAAATATTCTTCTTTTTTAGGTTTTTCAGCACCTTCTTCGGTATTTTCATAGACGTTGTTGATGGTATTGCTTTTCATCGTGTCTTCAAACACTTTCAAGCCTTTGGTAATTACACCGTTTTTGACTTCAACACCTCTATCACGGGCATCAAGCAAAAGTTTCAACACTTTTGTCGCACGCCCATGCGTATATTTTGACATATAGGATTCATAGAAAAACTGTCCGCTGTCAAGCAAGTCCCAAATCACCCGAAGGCTATCGTTGTTCACCTCTTTGCCATCGTCAATGGTTTTTGCAAACTGAAACTCATCAAACATAATAATAGGAGCTTTGTTGTTAAAAAACTCCAAATTTCCTGTAAATGAGTACTTTAGCGCACTACTCGAATCGCCATACTGCCCCATATCGAACACCAACGTCTTGTCTCGATAAGTCAAAAGCTCTGCCAAACGCTTGATGAGTGCTGTTTTTCCAGTTCCTGTCATGCCCCAAAGATTGACAATCGTTGGGCGCATTTGTGTTTCTGGAAAAAGCCACCAAGGCAACATCAAGTCAAGAATCTCCTCTATGATGGAATCAAGACCAATAAATTCGGTTTGTAAAATGTTTTTTGCGATTTCGAGTTGGGCTTTTTTTTCTAAAATCTCTTTTCTCGAAAGCGCAGGTAATTGTGAATGAAACATAAACTAAAATATAAGTCGGTTTTAAGATAATCGTTGAAAAGGAAAAACACAAACAGTTTCAAAATAGTTCCCATGCGGAGAACTTAGCAAACTATTTCAAACGAAATTTTTCTTAGTGTATAGAACGTGCTGCCAATGAAGTTGCTTATGTTTCATAATTTTGCACGCAGATTTACACAGATGATGCTTCGCATCACTCACGGATTTTCGCTGATTTTTCGTGTAGGAAATCTGTGAAAATCCGTGAGTGAAATCAATTTATTGATTTTGTCTGCGAAAATCCGTGTGCGAAAATGCGCTTAGTTTGCGAACATCGCTGCCACACGAAGTTTGGCTGTGATGCAGTTCATGTAATGAAATTTTTCACATAAAACTCTGAATTTTTGCCATTACTTGCTCAAAAAATGCTGGAATCAAAAATGGTTTCAAAGCGACGACAAACAAAACGCCAAAAATAGCTCCGTAAAAATGTGTATCGTGACCAATGTTATCATTCATATTTTTTGCAGCATAACTCTCATACCAAAGGTAAAAAAAACCAAAAATAAAACCTGGAATATCTATAAATGGTAAAAATATAAAATTAATAGGTGCTAAAGGAGCAATAACAATAACCGCAAAAAGAACTGCCGCTACTGCGCCCGATGCACCAAGTGCCATAAACTGCTCGTTGTCTTTGTGCTTATAATGTGTGTATAAACCAGCGGCTACGATTGCCACCAAATAAAAAAACAGATAGACAAAACTACCAATTGCGCCAAACATTTCCTCGTATTGAAAAAAACGTTCTACGGCTGTTCCAAAAAAATAAAGCGTTATCATGTTGAAAATCAAGTGATTAAGATCAGCATGAATAAACCCAGAAGTAAGCAAACGGTATTTTTCTCCGTTATTTTGCTCTCTGAAAGGATAGTGCATCAACTTGTGTTTTAACGCTTGATTTTGAAAAGCGAAAAAAGAAATTAGGCACGTAACGCCTATAATAATTAAATTAATATCCATATTTTTTAACTGTTATAACTATTCGTTGTTAATTGTTCACTGTTCACTAAAAAAAATCATTCATTGTGATACGGCTCTCCCTTGAGGATTGTCATAGCACGATACACTTGCTCTACGGCAAAAAGACGAATCATTTGGTGAGAAAAAGTCATTTTTGAAAGAGAAATCTGACCGTTCGCCCGCTGATAGACTTCATCAGAAAAACCAAAAGCTCCTCCGATTACAAATATCAGCTTTTTAGTTGATATTTGCATTTTTTTATCTAAAAAATTTGAAAATTCGACGGACGAATATTGTTTGCCTCGCTCGTCTAACAAAAATAACGCATCGTCTTTGTTTAGTTTGGACAAAAACAACTCGCCTTCCTTCTGTTTTAAAATATCGGGCGACATATTTTTAGCATTTTTAACATCAGGAAAAACCATGATTTGGAAAGGAATGTAACGCTCCAATCGCTTATTATATATAGCAATGCCTTCGTCCAAATAATCAAAAGCTGTTTTGCCAATTACCCAAAGTTCTATTTTCATAGTTTTTAATTTTTTTATAAAAAGCAAAACTACACATTTTATAGAATTAACAAAGTGAAAACTAAAAAGTAATTTTTACAGTCACAAAAATCCTAACAAAACCTACAAAAAAATCTATAAAAATGAATGAATCATTCCCAAATTTGAGTTGCAAAACCAACAGCTTTTTGATAAAAAAACAACTAAATCAACAATGTACATATATAAATAATTTTTAAAATACAAAAATTATAAATTATAATTTTATATATGTAAAAAATAACAAAATTTACATCTTGATAAAAATACGTAATTTTGTCACATAACAATATTTTTCAGCTAATTACATTAAGATTTTATTAACTAAAATTTAAAAATAAATTAAATATTTAACAAATATAATAAAAAATTATGTGAATTTTTTGTTAAAATTTTAAAAAAAAGTTAAAAAAAACTTGTAATTTTGTACGATAAAATTTAACTTGTGTGCAGATATTGAGTGTGAAGCAGTGATAAAGAATAATACCTTGTCACAAACCATTCTATGTCAATGATTTTTATATTTTTATAAAATATTATTTGATAAAAAAATATCTGTGACTTTTTAAATTATTTTTCAATAATCTAAAATCAAAAGTAGATATTTCAAATTTAACCAAACACGCAACGATGATGAGAAAATTCCTTCAATCCGTACTAATCGTGCTTTTCACTTCCTCCCTAATAGCACAAAATTCTAAATCCCTAAGCTCAGAGTTCATCGCCTCTAATTCTGCGAACCCGTTATTGACGGCAAGTACAAATCCTGGCGATTCTCCAATCAACTATCTTTCGGCAGCGCAAGCACGTCAGTATGTACGCAGTGCATTCAATTTATTGAGAGATTATACTGTTTCAATTGATGAAACGGAGATTACTCAAGGCTTTACAGATGCTAAAAAAGAAACAGCTACCGCTAAGGCTGCATCTTCCGCAACATCATCTGAAAAGAGTTTTGAAAACTTGTCAAAATTACCAGATGCTCAATTTGACGAGTATTTGAAAGGAATGCAAGTAATTCTTAAGAAAAAGATTGAAAAATCAGAAACTGACAGCTACACTGATATTGCTGCAAAGACAGAGCGTCAAGGCTTATTGCGCCGTCTTCAATCAATTATGAGCAGTGCCGCTTGCTTGGTGAACAAAGCAGATGGCATTTTCATCAAATCAATGGATTTAGATGGTAATGACATTATTGCTTTCCGTTTGGATTCTTTGCGCAAGAACTCCCGTTACAGTTTGGTGGAAAACTACCGTGAAGGCTTATCTCGTATCCGTAAAGACCAAGTGTATGGTTACATTGATTATTGCGGACAAGAAGCTATTCCTGCACAATACGAATACGCAGATGCTTTCAATAGTGGTAAAGCATTGGTTAAAAAGGTGAATTGGTATTTCATTACTTCTGACGGAACAGAAAGTGATGCATTGGAAGGCATTGTTGATGCAAAAGCATTGCGCAGCGGTGTGAGTTTGGTAAAAATGACTTCTGGTAAGTTCTCACTTATCAATAACGATTACGACCAAACAAAACAGTTGATTGCTTCGCAGTTTGATGCTATTGACCCTTTTTATAAAAAACAAGTATTCAAAGTAAGAAATGGTAAAAAATTAGGTCTTATCAACTTAGATGGTAACGTAAAATTGCCAATTCTATACGATGTGATTGAAGGAATGACCACTTCCAGTTTATTCAAAGTGAAAAATGGCGAGCGTTGGGGTCTTATTGATAGCGTAGGTAACGTAAAGTTCAATGCTGATTTTATTTCCATTTCAGAGTTTGATGCCAACATGACCGCACAAGCTGTTGATGAAAAAGGTATTCACTTAATCAGTGCAAAAGATTTTACGATTACAAGAGGTTTTGCAAGTGTTGGTCAAGTGAATAAATTTGGCGTAGCGATTGTAAGAGATGCTGAAAATAAATTGTTTGGTTTGATCAATACAAAATTAGAAACTGTTGTAAAACCAACTTATTTTTCATTGGAATCTTACAATCAAATGGGTTTAGCTTCTGCTTGTATTGCAGCTGAATTGTGTGGTTATATTGACAACACAGGCAAAGAGATTATTCCTTTGACATTTGCTTCGGTTGGTGATTTTAGCCCATCTGGTTTTGTAGTAGTAAAAGCGATGGAAAAAACGTGTGCTGAAAAGTGTAATTATGAAATGGTTTTGGACAAAACAGGAAAAGTGATTATTCCAAAAGCTACTAAGAACGCACACAAGATTAAATTTGCTATTCAAGATTCTATTTTTAGCGAAAAATTCATCTCTGTCATCGTAACAGAAGGTAGTGATGCAGGTTTTCAATTGATCAATAAAAATAATTTAAGCATTGTAAATTCTACACCTTACAAAACCGTTACGCCATTGGATATTTATGGTATGATGCGTGTGAGTAACCAAGATGATGATTTTGGTATGATTGATTCTTTGGGAAAAGTTTCTGCAAAATGTTCTTACAAAGAGATTCGTCGTGGTCAAGAAAACTACTATCCTGCTCGTGATGAAAAAGGAAAATGGGGCTTTATTGACAAAAAAGGAAAACCACAGATTCCATTTGAATACGAAGAAGTAAAGAGTTTCCGTAACGGTTACACTATCGTTCAGAAAGACAAAGATAAGTTTGGTGTAATCAATCGTTTCAACGCAAAGGTTGTACCTACTGCTTTCAAAACAGCTATTTTTTCTGACAGCAATAAAAAGTATATTTTGACGGAAGAAAATGGTAACGAAATCATTTTGAATGATAAACTTGACTGTGAAAAAGGTTGTGTTCGTTTAGATGAAATCCGTAGAGCTGTAAATCAGTAATTTTAATATTTACATTAAAAAAAGTCTAAATCGTTGATAAACAATGATTTAGACTTTTTTTTAATAAAATTTTAAAAAATTTTACTTTTCATATTCGTAGCTTATAAATTTTTCTTCCGACCAAGGATTTGTTCCGTTCTTGGTTTTAGTACCTTTTTTACCAATTAGCCCATTCGCATCAAGTTCATAAGAATATTCGGTTTCAGTTTGATTAGTACTTTTTGGTTTACCTGTGCTTATGGCATAAGTAGAAGTTACAGCAATTGTTCTTGTTGGAACATATAGATTACCACCGCCATTAAAAGACATTCCTCGTGCAGCATTAGTAAGCGAGTTTTTTATATCTTTATCATAAAAATAAGTTGTCACTGTTTCATCTTTTGAATCATTATTCGCATCCATGTAAACATTTTTGCGCTCTGTAAGCTTATCTCCTTGAAAAATATAAGTATAAATATAATTTGTTTTTTTAGTAATCTGATCTATATTTTCCATTTTAATAACTCTATCTTTTGAATCATACTCATAAAAGTAAGCATTAGAATCATCAGTAGAATCCACAGTCAAAAGATTCTTTTTATTCAAATGGCACAATAAAGTAGAAGTAATTTTTCCATCTTTGTCTTTAAATTGTAAAGTCAAAAGATTTGGTGTGTAATTGTACAAATTAGATGTTACAGTAGTTTCGTTTGTGCTCAGGTTCAAAGTAGTGTTAGTTTCTTCCGTCAAAAAACCATCAGAATTGTACAGATAGGAGTTTGTGTAAGAAGCGTCCTGATTTGTAGCAACTTTTTTCGTCGAGGTCGATTTCAAAAGTTTTTTCACTACGGGTTGTTCATCTGTTTTTGAACAAGCAGCAAAAGCGAGTGCCGCAACAGCAAGTGTTGCATAAAGGAATTTTTTCATGTAAAGTAAAATTTAAGTTATGAAGAAATTATTTTCATCGGAACAAAATTACAGAAAAAAAACAACAAATCAAAATAAAATTCTCAAATTGACACCTTTATAACTCATATAACTTGACGGCTACTCCACCACCACTTTTCTCACGACTTCTCCATCTTTATTTTTTATTTTTATAAAATAAAAACCTTTGACATAATCAGCAGCGTTGAAGAAAAAATGTTGCAGACCTTGTTCTGCTTCACCTTGATGAATCGTATTTATTTTTTTACCCAAAACATCAAAAATTGAAATATTCAATTCGCCTTTATTAGGATTTTCAAATTCGATACACGTAATAGCTCTTGCTGGATTCGGATATATTTTTAAGTTATTCAGCTGTAAATCAATCGTTTGTGAAATGCCATTAGACAATTTAAAGCTATAAAAACCTTTTGGCGCAGTGATTGGTCGAGTGATTTTTTTACCATTTTTGGCTTCTGATTCAATGTAATATTGAATCACGCTATTGTTTGGTAAATTACTAAAATTTCCTGACCATGTGTTTCCGTTTTCTGTCAAATCGAAAGACTGAAAAGTTTGTTCAGTGCTTATTTTATACCAAATCTTAGCATTTTTAATGCCTTTGATGTGCTGTACACGAGCCGAAACAGGAATTTTTTGACCATTATAATCTGCAATATCGGTTTTCTTTTCGTGTGTAATCCAAAGCGGTTCTTTCACGCCAATTTCTTTTGTAATACAATGAATTGCACCCAAACTACCAATGATACTGTTGCAATTGACACCTACAATCTTATAACCAGGCATTGCTTTTTCCAATATTTTTTGTGCTGTTGTATCGTATTTTGTTTCATAAAAAGGAACAATAACTGTTTTATTGACAAAAACCATATTAGAATACGTGCGGTATTGTCCTTTTGTGTCTGGATATTTACCCGTTGCATCTGGCGGAGAAAGAATCCTGACAACTTTGTATGGTTTGCCATAAGGCGTTTTAAAATTGTTCAAAACATACTGCAAATTCGCTTCAATTTGAGGGCCATCAGCCACATCTTTGGGATATTCCGCCATCAAAAGTGTTTCTTCATCAAGCAATTTCATGTGCATATCAATGTGATGAATCGCATCATAAGGCAAAACGTCCATTTTAGTGTAGCGATTAATGCCCATGTATTTTTGCATAATGCTATCAATTTGCCCTTCTGTTTTGGTCGAAACTTTGATTACTCCCGCAGGCGTATTTTCCTCTAAAACCAATTTTGAAGAAAAAGCATTTCCAAGTCCGTCTGACATGAAATTTCCACCTGTATGTACCAAATCATCAGGTTTTGTAATGGTCTGATAATAAGGCGTTTGCAAATATTTTGCGACTGCAATTGGCGAAGTATTGTCGTTTGGTCGGTTGCGGTTGTAAATCCAATCCACCAAACCAAGCGTATCCACATCATTCTGATAAACAGGATTTGCACCATAATCACGAATCCAAATAGAATCCGTTGGTCTTAGAACAAAAGTGACATTGCTGCTGTAATCTACGTTTTGACTGGTCAAAACAGATTCACAAGCCTTCATAACAGTACTATCATTGCATAAAATGATGACATTTGTTTCCAAACGAGCCGCCTTTGTGATTTGTGCCAAAATCACTTTATGACCAGTAGTCCCTTGCCAAGCGATGGTTAGTCCTTGTAACTCTTCCCATTCTGCCATTGAACGAAGGTTTTTAGGCAAAGGTGCAGCCGATACATTTTCCTCTTCAAACGTTTCGTAAGGCGTATGAAGCTCTTTAAGTGTTGGATAATTGGGCAGTACGCCCTTGTCACCGTTTTGTGCAAAAAGAGAAAAGCCCAACAGGCTAAAAAGTAGAAAGTTAAATATTGTTTTCATTGTTGAATTTTTTTATTACTTCAAACCAAGTACTTCTTCTGCGAATTTGAACGTAGCATTTTGAATGTCTTCGTATTGTTTTGAGCGTAACTTACAAGCAATCACGTGCGTATTGGCATCAGGAAACGCCATTTCTCGTTTTTGCTGGCTTGGAGTTGCGATTTTTTGCATCATGGTCTGCATCGCAGCAACAGATACGACAGGGTCTTGATTTTTTTCATCTTTGTAATAGTAGCCCGTAAAAACAGGACATTTCACTTTACTAAATGTTTCGTCGTTCATTCCATAATCCAAAAGGCTCTCCAAGGCAACCAAAGATTCGATGCGGTAACGCCAAGTCCAGTATTTTTTGGTAACACCATCAATGTCTTTTTTGTCAAATTCGTGAAAATCAGAATTTTTATGAACCCATTTCAGAATTTCTTTTCCCCAAGGTTTATTGATTAATTTCGCCGCAGGATCAGCAATTTCGATGTTAGGGGAATACATGATAAGAGAATGAAGAATAGGGTCTTGCGCTGCCAAAATCAAAGACAGCGTACCGCCCGTAGAGCTTGACATGACAATAACTTTATCGCCCAATTCTTTGGCAACTGCAATAGCTTCTTGGGCGGAAGCAAGATAATTTTCTGGTGTTAATTCGAGGAGATTGTCATTTTTTTCGATGCCATGTCCTTGTAATCTTGCCAAAAACAAATTACAACCATAGCGTTTTGCAAAATCTCTGTGCATGGGTTCACCTTCAAATTGCGATGCACTAAACCCTGGCAAATACACTACCGAAAAAGGTGTTTTTTCTTTTTTGATAGAATCCGCCCAAACAATCCTTGCTTCATTGTCTTCTCGGATTCCAGATGTATTTCGCTCATTTTCAATGATTTGCGATTCCAGTTTTTGAAGATTACTTTCTTTTTTGATGAATCGAGCCATCAGATTTGGTTTTTCTGGTTTGGGTCCAAAAGCATAGATTAACGCCAATAGTCCAATGAGGGCTAAAAGTCCAATCAACATAATCTTAAAAATTTTTAATAATTTGGTCATATTTTAATTCTTTTGGTTACAAAGCTACTTGTTTTTTTTGAAAAATGAAAAAAAATAAAAATAAAAAACCTTGACAGCGGTGAAGCTGCCAAGGTTTTAGAATTATATATGTTTTGGCTTTAAAATACCGCACTACCGCAACAACATCACTTCTCCACCAATCACTTTTTCTTTACCGTCTTTCCATACGATTTTTGCTTTGAAAATATAAGTACCCGAAGCGGCATCTTTCCCGTTCCAAGGGTCTTGACTTTGGTATATTTTACTGCCCCAGCGGTCGTAAATTTCGTATTCTGTTACTTTGCCTTCGCCTGGTTTTACAAAAATCTCAAAAGTATCATTGCTTCCATCTTCGTTGGGTGAAAATGCCGTTGGCGCAAATATTTTCTTTCCTCCTTGTAAAAATACTCGAACCGTATCACTTGCCTCACAATTGTTTTTATCTTTTACAAGCACTTGATAAACAACGTTTTCTGTTGGTGTGCTGATGACTTCGAGCGCATCATTTTTATTTAAAAAATCGTCGGGCGACCAAAAAATACTTTTCAAACTGTCCGCTTTTACAATCGCTTTGAGCGTAACATTTGTTCCTTCGGAAATCGTTAAATCTTGTGGCAAAGTCAAAACTGGTTTTTTACTTACAATCAAAGTAAGTTTTTCCAAACTATCACAACCTTGCGAAGTTTTCAAAATGTCTTGATAATCACCACTTTGAAAAAGTTTTTTTCCATAAAAATCATAGCTTTGACCGCTGCAAATCGTAGCAGAAAATTTCCTTTCTTTTTTCGGCAAAACAATCAACGTTAGTTTCTCCAAACTATCACAACCTTGCAAAGTTTTCAAAACTTCTTGATAATCACCACTTTGTGTGAGTTGCGTTCCATAAAAATTGTATGTTTGACCGCTGCAAATCGTAGCGGAAAATTTCCTTTCTTTTTTTAGTAAAACAATCAACGTTAATTTTTCCAAACTGTCGCAACCTTGCGAAGTTTTCAAAACTTCTTGATAATCAACACTTTGTGTTAATTTTTTGCCATAAAAATCATAGCTTTGACCATCACAAATCGTAGCGGAAAATTTCCTTTCTTTTTTCGATAAAACAATCAACGTCAGTTTTTCCAAACTATCACAACCTTGCGAAGTTTTCAAAGTGTCTTGATAATCACCACTTTGTGTGAGTTTTTTACCGTAAAAATCATAACTTTGACCATCACAAATTGTAGCGGAAAATTTCCTTTCTTTTTTTGCTAAAACAATCAAAGTTAATTTTTCCAAGCTGTCGCAACCTTGCGAAGTTTTCAAAGTGTCTTGATAATCACCACTTTGTGTTAGTTTTTTACCGTAAAAATCATAGCTTTGTCCATCGCAAATTGTAGCGAAAAATTTCCTTTCTTTTTTCGGCAAAACAATCAAAGTCAATTTTTCCAAGCTGTCGCAACCTTGCGAAGTTTTCAAAGTGTCTTGATAATCACCACTTTGAAAAAGTTTTTTGCCATAAAAATCATACGTCTGACCGCTGCAAATCGTAGCGGAGAATTTCCTTTCTTTTTTTGCTAAAATCTTAAAATTATACGTCACTAAGCTGTCACAATCTTGCGAAGATTTTAGTGTTTTTTGAAAAATTTGGTCGTTGTTATAAACAGTTCCATCAAAAGTATAGCTTTCGCCAAAACAAAATGACTTGTTCTCAATGCCTTTTTGTTGCGCTGAAAAAGTAATAGTATAGCAATGCGTAGAATCACAACCTTCTTTTCCTTTTAGTTTCAAACAGAAAGAAGTATCTTTTTTGATGTTTATTCCATTGATAATCAGCGTTTTGCCAGTACAAGAAGAAATATTTTGATTGGTTTGTATAGGTTTTGCAATATTGATGTGCGCCACGGCAGGGTCACTCACGACACCGTTGGCGTAAAGGTAAAAAGTGATTTCTCGCTCGCCTACGCTCGGAGCGGTTTTTGAGTTTGTGTAGCGCAGTTGTTTGATAAGGTTTTCGATGTCCATTTCCTTGAAATTAGATGGAAAGACAAACCAAAAATCATTGCCATTTTTTTTCATCGTCACGCCCGTAGGTAATGCACCCAAAATCGTAAGTGTTTCATTTCCAATATCTTGTACGCCTTTACTCAGCCAAACGTGCAGCGAATCCGCATAGCCTGGTCGTGTTTTTACTCGTAGGTCAAGGTCGTGTAGTGGCACAGTTCCACTTTGGCAGAGGACAGTGGCGTAGTCTTTGGGTTGGAAGGTAGTGGAGTTGTTGAAGTCGAGGTCGAGGCAGGAGAGGTAGGGTGACGGAGCTGCTGCATTATAAATATTTGGCGTTTTAGTATCACATAATTTCACCAAATCTTGTTTAAAAAAATCTAATTTATATATTCCATCATTTACAACAGGGTCAACGAAGCAGAGATAGCTTGAATCACAATCTTCAATTTCATACATAGCAGTAAAGTAATATCCTGCAAATTTAGGTGGTAAAGTAAATAAATTTTTACTTTTAGCAATATCTTTTGTATTTATTTCAAAAATATTATTTGTACCTGCTCCAATGCCATACAGCACATTATTATGATAACATATAGCTGTATAGCCTTTTATTGATGATGGTAAATAACCTATTTGCTCTGTTTTTCCTGTTTTTAAATCTATCCGATAAAATCTATCTATTTCCAGAACACAAGCGCATACAATAGTATCATTTTTTATGGCAAGTCTATTTGTAGTGCCTAAGGAATCATCTTTTCCTATAAAATTCTTACAAAGAATAGGATTTTGAAAAAAAACTACATTGCTATGTGTATTATTTTTTATGTCATAATATAATAATTTTTGTGCGCTGCATTCATAAATTAGGGAGTGATTATTGCTTCTATATAAAAGCTGATCTATGGTATAATTTGGTACTGAGACACTCCAATTAGTTTTTTGGCAGTTATTTATATCATAATACAAGAGTTTATTAAGATTTGATAAATTTGTATCGTAATAATAAAAATTTTGAGCAAATACGTGAAAGGAAAATAGCAAAAATAAAGAAGAGTATAAAGACTTCATGGAATGATAATATATAAAAAGGCATATACTTAGGCGGTGATGTGCTTAAGTATATGCCAAAAAGTGAAGGAATTATTTTGAAATTCTTACAAATTTACCAGAAATTGGATATTGGGGAGTTTCTAATAAGTAAAAATACACTTCTGATTGCACTTGATTTTGCAACTCAACCTGAGCATTGTTGTAACCAAATTGACTTGTAAAATTTTTCTGTGTGATTAATCTACCTTGTAAATCATAAACAGATAAGCGAGTATTTCCCGAGTCAGTTGAATAGTAATTTATAGAAAGTACGTCACCAGCTAAGTTTAAAGTAGCTGAATTATTTGTTTTACTCTTACTTTCAGCTGACAAATGACGGTATTCTGCACCTCTAAAATTAATTCTCAGCGCTTTTCCTTCTTCTGAATCAGTGCTATAAGTTACATTTTCAAAACTTTCATCTAATGTTACCAAATTTTCTAAACTTGCTATTTCTCGTTTTGCTCTTGCCTTTATTTTAAAAAACTCTTGTCCTTGACGAAAAAGAACAGGCTCTTCACCGTCCATTGCCCAAAGCATTTTTACTTTATTTTCTTCTCTATTGATTGCAAAATTATCCTCTGTAAGGTACGGAATTTCAGCACGTTCTACACCAATGATTTCAATAGCATCTCTGTCAAAATCAAAGGCTGTTCCGTATAAAATGGGAACTTGATTTTCTCCAATTTTTACAAAAATATCAAATTCTTCACCTTCTCTTGCTGCTATGTCTGTAATGAAAATATCCTGTTCCTCACTTGGTCTTTGAGCATTTATGCAGTTGTCTTTGTCTGTATCACACCAATTACCACTAACATCTCCAATCTTTACACCTCTAAAATTATTAGCCAATTCATCTTTTTGTAAAGATGCGATTGTAATATACTCTATTAGAGATGTAGGTACTTTACTTGCATCGAAAAAACGCCAAGCGGTATTGCTTGAAAATTGAGTATTAATTCCTAATATCATCTTGCGTAGTTCAACTATATCTGCCACAGTAATTTTTCCATTATTATTTACATCCGCAGCAACTAAACGCCACCAATCAGGTATTGGCTGCACACCTGAAATGTGCTTAGTCATAAGCACAATATCCAATGTGGAAACACCACAAAGTGGTTTAGTGTCCTTAGAAGGAGTAATAGTATAACTCAAGTAATTTTTTCGGTTTTGAGTATATTTTCCATTTTGGTCAGTTTTTGATGCAATTGGACTTGCCGAGGTTTCAATTTTCACATCAACATTTGGTACAGCACAAGCATTGTTGTCAGCGGTAGTAATTAAGCCACCTATATTATAGAAATAAGTACACGGAGGAGAGACTACCTGAAGAACGGCATTAGGCAGTGAGTAGGCGCAATAAATAGGACACGTAGAGGTGCCTTCTTTTAAAAAACCTTGTTTAAAAACTAACATGTTTGTAACATCACATGATATATTGTTGTAGGTATATATCAAAAAGATGTGTGGAATTCCCTGATAGCGTTCCTGAACTTGGATTCATCGAATAAGTAATGATAGAACCTTGTAAGTTCAAAGAACCTGATACCGAAATGTTATTAAGCGGAGCGATAGATAACTGCATTGGAACTGCTCCAAACGGTTTAGCACCAAATACTTCTAATGAGAATGTTATATTATCTACATTAGTTGGTATCGTTGGAATTTGACCTAAATAATCAGTTAAGGAAACTTTTACAGTAATGGTCTTATCAACTGTATTGACTGGTTGCTGCTCTAAAAGCAACGTGGCGCAGTTTTGCGCTTGTAATGCCGAAAATGTAAAAAAAACGGCAATCATCGGAACAATTTTGAACAATTTTGAATGAGTAAGTGATTTCTTCATGATAATGAAAAATGTGTTTTGGGAAAAAAAATGTGTTTATATAGCTTTATACTCAAGTGAGTAAGTTGTTGCAAGATAATAATAACAGATGCAAAGATAATAAATAAAAATGATATGTGCAAGCGTACTACAAAAAAACCTTGACAGCGGTGAAGCTGCCAAGGCAAGTTTTGGTTACACACAGGAATGGGTAAAACTTTGTTTTAAAGAGTGGGACTTTTCTTATTAGCGTTGAACCATCAATCGCTTGACGATTCGATTTTCCGAATCAGACAACACGATAAAATAGACACCATTGCTGATGTTTTCGAGGTTTAAATCAATCAAATTTTCTTCTTTTTGCAAAATAATTGTACGTTTTTGAATAATTTTGCCTGTTATATCTGTTACGAACAAATCACTTTCTTTTTCTTCATTGGAAAAAATCTGTAGATTGGTTGCGTCTTGTGCAGGATTCGGATAAACATTCATTTCCATTGCAGGAACAAATGATTCATCTTTTCTTGCTGCTACACCATAATTGATATTGCTGGTTTCGATTTTCAAAAAGTAACAATCCAAGGCATTGTAAGCACCATTAATTGTACTGATTTGAATGTAAAAACTCCCCGTTACTAAAGTGTTCCAACGTAAAATCTTTGCGTTTGTACCAAGCGAAACACCTGTTGCCAACAATTGATTGCTACTATTGTACAGTTTGATATTGAAATTGCTACTTACATTACTCAGTGTCAATTGGATATTTTTGGCAGTAGCGGAGTTGGATATTTTGAACCAATCTTTATCGCTGGCTTTTCCAATGTTTGCAGTAATACTTGTACCAACATTGATGACTTTTGCTGCGGAGAACGTTTCATTGCTTTCATATACATCAGAACAAGCAGCTGTCGCTGTCGTTTTAAATATTTTTATAGAAGAAAAACTACTCGTAATGCTGCTAGAACACACTACTGCAACTTGTACATCATAGCTTGTCGAAGGAGTAAGTCCTGTAATATCGTAAAATGGTGAAAAAATACTACTTACTACTGTCCAAGTGGTCGTTCCTGTCTTTTTATACTGTAACTTATAAGACAAAGCACCCGTAATTGCAGACCAACTGATACGTGCTTTGCTGCCTGTGATAGCACTGATACTTACGCCCGTTGGTGAAGTAGCGCAAACATTTACACTTGTTTTGAAATTCAATAAAGTAGAAGCTACACTGGCTGCACCATTACAATTGCTTACAATTTTGACATTGTATGCCGTATTTGCCAACAATCCAGAGAGCGTCATTGCATTTGTGCCTGATGAATTTTGAGAAAAAGTAGTTGCTGTCGCTGTTTTATAATGAACTGTATAAGATGTTGCACCTGCCACTGACGACCACGTAATGTTGGCACTGTTCAAAGTGATTCCATTTGCAGAAAGGCTAATAGGCGCACCACAAGAAATAGATGTTGCTGCGCTTGTTGTAAATATTTTTGCGATGGCAGTACTCGTAATCGTGGGACAATTGCTTGCCACTTCAAAATCATAAGTCGTAGAAGGCGATAAATTAGAAATAGTAACACTTGTTCCACTTACGGTTGCGATACTTGTCCAAGTCGTCGTCGTTGTTGGCTTGTATTTATAGGTATAAGTACCAATTCCAAAAGCCGCTGTCCAAGAGATTTGAACACTATTGGTGGTTGGCGTGCCAATTGTCACTGCTGTAGGTGGCGTACAAGGTTCAGCCAATGTTGTAAAAGATTTTGCAATGGCAGTACTTACTGCGCCAGTACAAATACTTGCTATTTCAAAATTATAAGAAGTTGAAGCTGACAAATTACTCAATGTTACACTCGTAGCACTTGTTGTTCCCGTTGTCCAAGTCGTCGCAGTTGATGCTTTGTACTTATAAGAATAAAACGAAACACCGCTGGCAGCTGTCCAAGAAATTTGTGCGCTATTGTTTGTTGTTGTACCAACACTAATAGCTGTTGGAGAAGCACACGTTGTAGGAGCTGATGTAGTGAACAAAGTAGAGGCAAAAGAAGTACTCAATGTTGTTCCACACACGGTTGAAACTTTCACTTCATAAGCCGATGCAGGAAGCAAATTTGGTATAATATAGCTATTTGTATTTACGATTGTTTGTGTCCATGTCGTGACTCCTGATTTTCGATGACTAAATGTATAAGCTGTTGCACCAGCTGGCGCAGTCCAAGATAATTTCGCACTATTTGTAGTAATGTTTGTGGCATTTAAGCCTGTTGGTGCAGTACAAACAGCTGTTTGTGTTACGGGAACGCATCCGTTAGAACTTAGCAAGCTCGCTCGCTCTCCACCTGACGCAAACAAGGCTTGCATACGACTTTTTTGACCAGCGGTAAAAACATTCATACAAGCGTCATTAGAATAATCCATGAAATTAGAGGTCATTTCAGCTTTGTTAGAGCAAGAGTTTGTTTTAGGATAAGCTGGACAACCCGTATTTGATGAAGTATGTAGAGGCGTATCTGCTACATAATCTTCACCGCATTTTGCATCACCCCAAATATGGTATAAATCCAACCAATGACCAATTTCGTGTGTCGCAGTTCTTCCTAAATGAAAAGGTGCAATAGCTGTTCCGACGGTACCGAAAGCTTTTGACTCAATCACCACACCATCTAAATAAGAAGGTGCGCCAGGAAAAAGAGCGTAACCCAAAACGCCACCGCCAATATTACAAACCCAAATGTTCAAATATTTGCTTGGGTCCCAAGCTGCAACACCACCAGCCGAAGGGTTTTTAACATCATCGTTAGAACCCCAAGTGGCTGTTCGGCTACTTTGAACTCGATTGATACCCGTAGAAGAAGTACCCTGCGGCGTGCGTTGTGCTAAACAAAAATTAATCTCACAATCGGCAGCCATTGGAGAAAACTCCGCTGGTGTACTTGCTGCATCGGTATTTAAACGACGAAAATCTTTATTTAAAACATCTATTTGAGAAAGGATTTGTGCATCACTAATGTTTTCGCTTGTAAAACCCGTGCGCCAAACTACATGAACAACTACAGGAATTGTGACAGCAACTCGCTGCCCTTCTTCAGCTATAAAACTCTTGCTGTGTTCGTGAATGGCTGCTCTTTTTTGTTTGTATTCAACATTTTCATTTATCAAATGTTGGTGTGCTTCGGAAGAAGTACAAATACGTTGGGCATGAGTAAGGTACTGAGAAAAGATCATTCCTATGGTTAGGACGATGATTGCGTAAGTTTTTTTCATAATAAAAAATGAAGAATTGGTCAAAATTCAAGTAATACGTTTTGATTTTTTATTAAGTATAAATTTTTGATTATGAATACTTTAATGCGTTTGTGTTTATTTTTTATACTTAATTAAGGCTAAGTTAGTGGTTTTAAAAATGGATATAAACCTTTTTTTTCATAAATATGTGACATGGTTTTTTCTTTCATAAAAAAAATTTCATAGATTCAAATAACGCTTTTGTATAATTTTTTTTCATTTTCGACGTTCTTACACAACTAATTCTGAACATAGATGTCTTTTCTTCTTTACAATACATTATATTTGTATTTTATTACTATATTTATTTCACAAATCTATGATTATGAAGCACTTAAAAACATTAAAAACTATTTTTATGCTCTTAACGCTCCTTGCGAGTCAGGCAATCAATGCACAAAGTAATTTCAAAACTGAAACGAGAACAAGCGGACGATTCATGTACGATATTGTCGTGAATGACCCTACGGAAACACGCATCTACACACTTGCGAATGGTCTGAAAGTTTATTTGTCACGAAGTACCGAAATGCCTCGTATGCAGACTTGCATCGCTGTCCGTACAGGTAGCAAGAATGACCCTGCCGAATGTACAGGCTTGGCGCACTACTTGGAACACATGCTTTTTAAAGGTACTGACAAGTATGGCTCTAAGGATTTTGCAAAGGAAAAACCTTTGTTAGATGCGATTGAAAACACTTATGAAATCTATCGCAAAACGACTGATGAAGCGCAACGAAAAGCCATTTACAAAACCATTGATTCCCTTTCTGGCGAAGCTGCAAAGTATGCAATTGCCAACGAATATGACAAAATGTGTACAGAAATGGGTGCAAAAGGTACAAATGCCTACACTTCTTTAGATGTCACTTGCTATATCAACGATGTGCCTTCTAACCAATTTGAAAAATGGTGTATGATGGAAGCGGAGCGTTTTCGCAATCCTCAAATGCGCCTTTTTCACACAGAATTAGAAGCTGTTTATGAGGAAAAAAATATCGGTATGGACAATGATACCCGTGGCGTTTATGAAACAATTTTTTCTGAACTGTTTAAAAAACATGGTTATGGTACAAAAACAACCATCGGAACGGTTGAACACTTAAAAAATCCTTCCATCAAAGAGATTTTGAAGTATTTTAACAAGTATTATGTACCAAATAACGTTGCTTTGTGTATCGCTGGCGATATGGATTACGACAAAACAATTGAGGTCATTGCCAATAATTTCTCTGGTTGGAAACCTGGAAACCCTGAGCAAATGACTTTCCCGTCAGAAGACCAAATCACTGCGCCTATCTTAAAAACAATCGTTGGCCCAGAAGAAGAAAGAATCATGTTGGCGTATCGTACACCAGGAGCGCAACTGAAAAAAGAAGTAACTGTTTTGAATCTTATCAATAAAATGTTGTACAACGGTACAGCTGGTTTGGTGGATTTGGATTTGGTACAAAAGCAAAAAGTACGTGAAGGTTTTGCTTATATTGACCAAAATGCTGACCACGGTATTTTTGTTTTTGGTGCAAAACCAATGCCTGGTAGCAAGTTGGAAGATGTTAAAGATATGCTAATTGCTGAGGTAAATAAAATCAAAAAAGGTGAATTTAGTGACGAATTGTTGCAAGCAATTATTAACAATTTGGCAAAAGAAGATTACCAAAAATTTGAGAGCTACCAATCTCGTGCGTACTACTTTGTTGATGCTTTTATCAATCAATTGGATTGGATTGATGTTGTAAAACAGTCGGAAGACCTTCGGGCTGTGACAAAAGCGCAAGTTGTAGCAGCGGCAAACCGTTATTTTGGTGGAAATTATGTTTGTGTAATGAAACAAACGGGCGAACGTGAGGCTAAAAGTAAAATCATCAAGCCTTCG
Organism: Saprospiraceae bacterium; assembly: GCA_043777755.1. GTDB lineage: Bacteria > Bacteroidota > Bacteroidia > Chitinophagales > Saprospiraceae > CANHEE01. The sequence continues at coordinate 21,285 of JAYWHK010000304.1, read as the reverse complement.
ATTACGCCCGTAGCCGTCAATCGTGACGACAAATCTCCTTTTTTACAAAATGTAACCAGCAAAAAAACAGATGAAATCAAACCTGTTTTCTTAGATTTAGAAAAAGATTTGCAAAAGTCACTATTGAAAAACGGTTCTAAAGTTCTTTCTGTAAAAAATACAGTAAATCCTTTGTTTAATCTGGAATACGCTTGGAAATTAGGAAAATTAAATGCGCCAGAAACCGCTTTTGCAGCAGAATATTTGCAATATTTGGGTACAAAATTGATGAAAGCCGAAGATTTACAGTTGAAAATGTATGGTTTGGCGTGTAGCTATTTTGTAGATGTAAGCGATAATGAGTTGCGCATCGGCGTTGAAGGTGTGAACCAAAACATGGAAGCTGCACTGAAGTTATTAGAAGACGTTATGACCAATGCTGTTGCGGATAAAGATGCGCTCGACAACATGGTTGCTGGCGAAGTTCAAAAACGTACTGACGAAAAAAAGAACAAAAATGTCATTCGTCAAATGTTGATTAATTATGGTCTTTATGGCCCAAGCAACAAATATACAACTCGCATCAACGAAACACAAATGAAGGCTTTGACACCTGAAAAGTTATTGGCAAAAGTAAAAGAATTGAAATCTTTGCAACATGATGTTTATTATTTTGGTCCTTCTGACAATGCAGAAGTAGCCAAAATTGTAGAAAAAGTGCATAAAACAGAGAAAAAATTAGCAACTACGCCACCTGTAAAGATTTTCGATGTAAAAACAGAATCAGAACCAACCGTGTTTTTTGTAGATTACGATATGGTACAAGCGGATTTGGTTTGGACAGCAAAAGGATTGGATTTTAACAAAGATATGTTGCCAGAAGTTCGCCTTTACAATGAGTATTTTGGTGGTGGAATGTCGGGCGTTGTATTCCAAACAATCCGTGAATCGAAGGCGTTGGCATACAGCACGAGCAGTACTTATCGCTCGCCTTATACAAAAGAAGAACCGTTCACTTTGTTCTCTTACGTAGGAACGCAAGCGGACAAAATTAGCGAAGCAGCTCCTGCAATGTTAGAATTGTTGAACGATATGCCGAACTCTCCGAATTTATTTGATTTGGCTAAAAAATCCATCAAAAATCAAATCGAAACGGAGCGCATCACCAAGCAAAACATCATTTATCGTGCTGATATGATGGAGCGTTTGGGCGTAAAAGAAGATACCCGTAAGGCGGTATATGAAAAAACACAAAAAATGACTTACGATGATTTGAAAAAATTTGCGGACACCAACGTAAAAGGCAAGCAATCTAACTTTTTAGTGTTGGGTTCAAGCAAAAAGGTAGATTTCAAGGTATTGGAGAAATATGGAAAAGTTGTAAAACTTTCCATGTCAGATGTATTTGGCGAAACGGTGAAACCGTAGAAGAGAATATTCTACAAATATTTTTTACATAAAAAAACCTCTATTACAAAGTCATGTAGTAGAGGTTTTTTTATGTGTAATGCTAACTTTTCATTCATTAAAAATTAAGTTCAACACACAGCAAAACCTGTATATTGCCTTTTCCTTTCGGGTTTCATTCCCAAAACAATCGAATCATTAGAAACACCTTGTTTCATAAGCTCTGGTGCAAGAAGTACATCCGTAGCATTTTCTTGAATCCAAATTTTTTCATTAATAATATCCAAATGAAAAACGGTATTGTGGTAATAATTATCATTTTCCCAACCAATACAAATAAGTTGGAAACGATTGCGTTTTTCATCAGCGATTACTTGATATTTTAGATCAGAATTAGGCTGTGACCAATCTTTTTCAAACCCTTCTAAAAGAGTAATGATAATTTTTTTATATTTTTTTATTTTTTCCATAATATAATTAAAGGTTCTACATCGCTATAAACCAACAATTTTACATCATACTCTTCAATTGAAGCAGATAAAATTCGTGTTTCATTAAATCGTTGTATGCCTCGCTGGGCAATGCTAAAAACAAAATTCTATCTTCTCCAATTTTCTTCAAACCCGTTTTGTAGTTCAAGTACTGCCCGAGTGCATTATGAAAATCTGTGATTAAGCTTTCATTTAAAAAACTTTTGACTTCAACCACGATTTTTTCTATGCCTTTTTCTGCTGCAAGTAATTTTTCTGCGCCTAAATCTATCTGAAAATTAGATGATTTGTTTTTGGTACGAACTAAAAAAGGGTCATGTGTTATTTCCCAACCATCATTGATTAATATTTGTTTTACATGATTGTGAAAAATATCTTTTGCCATAAAATTAATTTTTTACAAAAATACAATTTAATTTTGAAAAATAAAAAAATATTGAAAAAAACCTCTACTACAGAGTCATGTAGTAGAGGTTTTTTAGTATTATTATTCAAAAATCATTCTGAAATCTCCAAAACGATGCTGAATGTAATACTACTGCCGTTTTTGTCAATACCTGTGATATTGTCAAGATAAACCACATCGTTGGGCTTTACACAACTCATTGCCTTGTGAATGTACTTTAATTTTTCGGCATAAACATCATAATCAAGCAAATCGCTTTTGATGTCCATCATAAAAGCATCAGTTCCAATTTTGGGAACATGACCAAGCCTTAAGTCTATACTTTTTATAGGTTGTCCATTGAAGTTGAACAAAACAGGTTGCTGCAAAATCGAGTTCAATAAGATTTCTTTCGTCACTTTTTTTGTCATTATTCCGATTTCACCCCATTTAAAATCCATGCGATTGCTCTTTATTGTATCAATTTTTTTACCCAATTTTTTATCTAAAAAATCACCTAATTCTTTATTTTGATCACTACTAAAAGTGTTGAAAAGGGATTTATCGTCATTCGATAAAAGAATTTTTGCCCACAAAATTTTATCGACAGTAGAAGGTGTTTTCAACTCGTGAATCATCAGAGAACCGTTTTCTTTTACCTTATTCAAAAGTGATAACAATTGGTTATTTATATCATCACGCACTGTCTTTAAGTATTCTTTGCGATTGACGTTAAGGCTTTGCAAGGTCATTGTTGTACTGTCAAGATAAGAAATTCGGAAAGAAAAATCCTCGTCGAGCGTTTTTCCATTCCAAAAATAAGGAATATCACGGTGATACACAAGGTCTTGTAGTTTCGATTTGCTTACTTTCACAGAAGATGAAAGATAGTTTTCATTTCCATTCGCTGCTTGAAATTTCAACTGAAAACTGCCCCAATAAAAAATGAAATTGTCATCTGCAAAGTTTATTCTTTGCGCAATTTCAATTGCATTTCCAATCTCATATTCTTTTTGTAAATCATTGTCTATCTGTAAGTTGTAATCATTTTGAATGGTAAAAGATTGTTTTTGAAAATTATCCAAAAACGCTTCCATTTGTGGTAATGGTGTCGGAATTTTTGCTATCAAATCAAAAGAAAATAGCAAAACGAAGGCACAAAAAAGTGGTAAAGCCAAAACGTATTTGGCAGTTTTCCAAATAGGTATATTTTTTTCTGTTGCCAAAAAAGTAATTCCCTTTTGTTTTTTGGCTTTACAAACGCCCATTAATTGATTAATTTTCCAAAGCGTTACGGATAATTTTATTATTTTATAAAAAAAACCTATGAAAAAAATGCTTTGTAAAATATCGCCAACTGTAAAAGAAAACAATGGTATTTTTTGCATAAATGGCTGATAAACAAGATTTTGCACTTCATAATTTTCAACAATAAAAGGTAAAATTACAGGCGATGCTTCTTCGTGATGTACGCCAAAATGCAGCAAAGGCAACACAAACGCTGCCAATGACATCAGTAATAAATACGCCCGATTGAGTTGGAAAAAAGTTTCTCGTCTGAGCAATATTTCGTACATTACCCAACTCAGCAATAAACAAAAACTGGTTTCGATGATTTGCATAATTGTTATTTTTTCAATTTAGCCAACAATTGATTCAATTCTTCTGGATTGACTTTTTCCTCTTTTACAAAAAAAGACAATACTTCTTCGGGCGAACCTGCGAAATAATTTTCCATGAAACTACCAAAAGCCGTTTTTCGGTATGCTTCTTTGGTCAAAATCGGAAAATAGCGGTGCGTTTTCCCAAAAGCATCGTAACCAATCAAACCATCAGCCACTAATTTCCTCACTGTCGAAGATATAGTATTGTAAGGCGGACGAGGTTCTTCCATTTTTTCCAAAATATCATTGACAAAAGCATTTTCTAATTGCCAAAGAATTTGCATGATTTCTTCTTCTTTGTGTGTTAATTTTTTTGACATAAGTTTATTTTAGTCTTTTTTTAGTCTTTTTTAGTCGTAAGTCTTTTTTTAGTCGTAAATCGGTAAGTCTATTGATTTTTTGTTTTTTCAATGTTGCAAATATATCAACTAAATTTTAGTTATAAAACTATTTTTTAGTTAATAATGTTGTGTCGCTACAAACTTTAACTAAAAATACTGGAGTTTGGACTTTAGTCCGAACAGATTAGGCTGTTCGGACTAAAGTCCAAACTCCAGATTGGCTGCACTATATTACTCAATTACTTGTCTTGCCTTCGAGTACTTCTTTTGCCAATTTAGAACCACTTTCGTAGGCTTCATTCAAGTAAAAAATAGCAAAACGAAGATTAACAGGCGTTGAAATGCCTTTATTATAATAGACGTATAAAAAATATTTTGAATCAGGATGATGGAAAGATGCTGCAATATCAAACCATCGAAAAGCCTTTGAATATTCTTTGAAATGATTGTAACTGCGTGCCAATTTGTACATCGCTTCGACATCGCCATTTTCAGCCGCCAAACGATACGACGGAATCAAAGAGCGATGCGAATAAGCATCTGTTTCAATATCAGGCTGATGTACCGTAATGTAATATTTTGCAGCAGAAAGGTTTCCTCTTTCTACCAAATCACGAAAAATCCCATCAGCATCACTAAATTCTTCTTCGCTCAACGTACCGCTTTTCATCATTTTAGCCAAGTTGTCCATTGCATTTCTATCGCCTTTTTCGGCAGCTTCCATGTATTTTTCAAAGGCAGCACTACTATTTTTGGCATAAAAATACAAATCACCCAAATAACTTGCACTCTTGGGATTGCCCAAAAAAGCTGCTTTTTGCAACCATTTAAAACCTTCCAAACTGTCTTTTTTAGCAATCAAATCTGTTCCAATGCTGTACATCGAGATTGTATTTCCTTTTTCAGCAGCTTTCAAAAACCAGTGATAGCTACTGTCGATATTTTTTATCTCAAAAAAAGCGTCAGAATACATCAAACCTCGGAAGTGCATAGCGAGCGTGTCTTCTTGTTGCGCATTTATCCAAATCGCTGACTTTGATTTTTCATAAATTTTCTTGGAACGCCCCAAGTCGCTTTTGAATTTGCCATAACCATGCTGATAGCAGCGGCTAATCAAAAATGCAGCTTCTGGGTCAGTCACTTTTGCATCGTGGTAACGGTACAAAATATCAGCGCAATCTTCCATCAAGCCTTCTTGATACAAATTTTTGGCAGCTAAAAAATCCTTTCGCTCATTCTGGGCAAAGACCAAAACGGCAAAGAAAAAGAGTATAAAAGTTAATTTGTGTTTCATTTTGATAAAAATTATGTTGCGATTACCTGTTGCAAAATCTATTCCACGATGATGCCATGTTTTAAAACGCTTTTTTAGGTAAAAATATTTTTTTATACCTAAAAAAATGTAACTTTGTTCGTAAATAAAACCCAATATTTATTTTATAAAACCCAAGTTATCATGAAAAAATAAATTGTTTTTTTTCCTTTTTTGGCTGCCGCTTACAGCCCTTTGGACTCAAAATACTTTTCAAAAGATCATCAATAATCAGGAAGGTAATTTTTTCGCACAACTCAAAGCAAGTCCTGATGGGGAAAGCATTTATAGCATCACTTACGATGCCACATCAACCCAATTGTCTAAGATAGATAAAAAAGGAAATTTGCTATGGGCGAAGAAAATAAAGGATAAAAGTATTTTTTTTACAGATAGCCAGCTACCACTTAACAATGGCGTACTTATTCCTACAAATATCTATACAAATGGATTGTATCAAGCTGCCCAAATGATTCGTTTTGACGAAAATGGAAATCTACTTTGGTGTAAAAAAAGCAGTAAAGACAGCCTTTATTTTCACAGTCCTGTTGAAGATAATGAAGGAAATTTTTGGTTTATGGCAGACAGAATCAGCTTTGGAAGTAGTGTTTCAACTTATACTAATTTGATGAAAATTGATAAAAATGGCAATTATTTAAAGGGAAAACGTATTCTATTTGGAAATAAAAATGTAGAGGCACGTCATTTGCTATTTGATAAAAAAACAGAATCCATGATTTGTACTTTGGTCGATCACAGTCCAGGACAACTCGAAGAAGGACGATACGTTTTTGCTTTTGATAAAAATATACAAGTGAAATGGAGTCGAAAATTTCAAAATAATTTTGGGTTTTCAGCTTTTGAAAAAACAGACAATTTCATTTTTTTTATTGGTTTTATAATTAAAAAAGATGCTTTTAGCTCTATTGTACTTGGAAAAATGGACATCAATGACGGAAAAATTATCAAGTCAAGAGTGATAAGTCACAACGAATTTCCTTACTTATCTTGCAACTCAAGTGCGCTTGCCATTGGTTTTTATAACAACAACCGATTGAGTAAATACAACGAAAATTTAGATCCTATTTGGACAAGTGAATTTACAAATTGCACGGAGCGAACAGCAATTTTTCCATCTTTGACAGAATCAGGAGAATGTTATTTCTCAAGAGACATTCAAGATTACAAAAATTTTATTATTGCCAAAACCAAGGCACAAGGAACATTGGAAAATTGCACATCAAAATCTATTAATTATTCACCTTTTCGAGATACAATTCCGCCTCTCAGCCAAAATTTTACTGCTTTCAGCCTCGGAAACAGTAAAATTACTCTTTTTGACGCTATTTTAGATGTCGAAAATACCAACTTAGAAATCAAGAATTACTGTCCAAAACCTGATGCAGATTTTGACCTACCCAGCAATATTTGCGAAAATACAAAATTTGTACCTTCTAATATCAAAACACTATTGGGTAGTCATATTTGGAAGTCTGAAACTTATAATAAAGACAGTGTTCCCAATCTTTATTTTACTCAGAGTGGATTACGAAAAGTATTTCATTCGATTACAGAAGATGGCTGTACCGATACCACAAGCCGATTAATCAATGTTTTAAACACTCCCAAAACACCTACCGACACCATAGCTTGCAACAAAAAATCCATAACTTTGAATTTAAACAAAACAGACGCAGATACTTTCCTACTTGACAAACAACTTTCTCCACTACCGATAAACATCTCTAAATCAGGTATTTACAATCTCATTTTAAAAAATAAATCTTGTCAAACCGAAAAAAATATCAAAATTACTTTTGTTGAAACACCCAATATTAATTTCGTAATAGACAGTACTTTTTGTAAAGAAGAACCATATTTGGCAAAAATTGAAGGCTTCAAAAATGTGCTTTGGGATAAAAAAAGTGGCAGTGATTCCATTCTGATTCGAGATGACATCGTTCATTTTTATGAAGCGACCTACGAAGGTTGTGAACTAAAAGGAGCATTACAAATTCCTCGAAAAACCTGTCCTTTTCCAGAAATTCTTTTTATTCCTAACATTTTTTCACCCAACGATGACGGTTTCAATGATGTTTTTGAAGGATATGGTCAAGGTTTTATTTTGAAAAAAATGCTTATTTTTGACCGCTGGGGCAATCAAATTTTTTATTCGGAACAAAATGATGCAACATGGAATGGCACATTTCGCAATGAACCTTTACCAGCTTCTGTATTTACATATATCATTGATTATCAAGATATTAAAAGAGATATTATACGTCAAAAAAAAGGCGATGTGATGCTTATTAGATAAAAAAATAGGAGCTTGAAAATTAATTCAAACTCCTATTTTTTATGCTGCGGTATTCAGTTCATTTCTCATTTTTTCAACAAAATCAATATCTGTTTGTGCCAAATCAGCAATAACCTCATTTGTCCAATCAGGAAATTTTGTTAAAATGGAAAGAACGACTTGCTGTGTTTTTAGGTACAAGCCTTCGGAATGACCTTCTTGACGACCTTCTTGACGACCCTCTGTAAGTCCTTCTTGACGACCCTCAACACGTGCATCTTCATATAAAATTTCTACTATTCCCATATTATTTCTTTGATTTTGAAATTTAGACTTTATTTGTTTTGCAAAAATAGAATAATTTTCTCTTTTTTCAAAGCGAATATAAAAATTTATAAAGCGAAAAACCGAAGAAATTACTTTTTTATCGTAATTTCTTTCAAAAAGCAACCTTGCTAACTCCCATTTGATAGACATTAATTCTTCATCATCAGTTTTCTTTTTCTCGATAGCGATTTTAGTAGCTAAAATTACGAGCGCAAAAGGATTATTAGATTGAAGTAATACTTCTCTATCTTGTTCAATTACTTTATAGGTTCTGTATTGATACAAAATTTTTGTTTTATAAAAACTATGTTTATACCTATCTGGTTTAAAATCTTTTTGTTTATCCGTAAAAATAGCCAATGCAGTTACCTCTTTATCAAAACGGTCAAGAATCCTATAAAAAATAGTGAACATTCGCTTTGGAAAAATCAATTCCTTATAACCTTGTACTTCAATATGGGATAAAATCCATTCTTCTTTTCCAGTTTTCAAATAGACTTTAGCCAATTTATCAACAGTTCTATTGCCTTCTTCTGCATCAGGAAAAAGTTGTGACAACTCCTGATCTAAGAATTCAAATCCTTTTGAAAAATCTATTTTTTTGAATAAATCAGGAAAAAACATCTCAAGAAAATGCTCAAATAAGTCTTCTATAATGCCCTTCCATAGTTTGTCGTAAGTTTGCATGATGCTTGGTTTTCTTTGTGTTACTTCTTCAACATAATCAAATCAATTCCTGCTTCTCTGATTTTTTTATTCAAAGCGGGCAATTCATTTTTGATAATATTTTGATAAACAGCCAATTGTGCATCAATTTTTGAAGTAATTTCGGCAGCAACAGCGATTTGTTGGTCAGTTGGACGGAACTCGGCACTTTCTACGGCACTTCTGACAGACAATAACTTATTATTCAGACGAATCGGAAAGTTCAACATATCTTGCTGGCTTTGTAGCTTTGTTTGGTACAATGTTTCTTCTACTTTTGTCAGTTTTTCGTCAATGCTTTTCATATCGTCTAAAATAGATTGATGCGTTTTGTTGTCGCCAATTTTTTCTTTAAAACCATTGCACTGTTTGCGAATGTCACGAATATTTGCAATGGCTTCATGCGTTTCAGATGCTTTTGCCAAAGTACTTTGTTCCAAATCAAACTTTGCTTGCAAATCTGCTTCACTTGCTGCAACACGAGCATCTTTTACAATATTAAATGCAGCGTTTTGGCTGATTTTATTCTTTGTCAAACGCACAGAATAAGCACCCAAAGGCATTTTTGAACCCGCTACGTGACCGTCCCAAAGCAACATTCCATCGAACTTTTTACCATCTTCGCCTCGGGTATTCCAAACAAATTGATTTGCTCCTTTTTTAGCCTTCAACTTGTCTTTTTCTTCTTTTGCAACGTTTGAAAATTCTCGTATTTTTTTATTGTTTTTATCAAAAAAAGCCAACGTTACAGTATCTTTTTCTTCCACATTTTGTAAAAAATAATGAACCATTACGCCATTCGGATGATTTGTGCCAGCGGTTTTGCTGTCTTTCACTTGGCCACCTTTCATGCGCATATAATCATCTGGTTTATAGAGTTTTACGTCAGCATTTTGATTTCCTTCCAATTGATAAAGCGGTGTCAAATCATCAATCATCCAGATAGAACGACCTTGCGTTGCCGCAATCAAGTTGTTGTTTTTTAATGCCAAATCGGTGATAGGAACAATCGGTAAATTCAACTGAAATGCTTGCCAATTTGCACCGTCGTCAAAACTAATGTACATACCTGTTTCTGTACCAGCATAAAGGATGCCTTTTTTGTTTTTATCAGCACGAATCACTCTTGTAAAATGCTCATTGTCAATACCATTTACAATTTTTGTCCACGTTTTTCCGAAATCATTTGTTTTGAAAAGGTAAGGTTTAAAATCACCTGTTTTGTAGCTCGTTGCTGCCACATAACACGTACCATCTTCAAAAGTAGAAGGTTCGATACAGTTAATCATTGTCCATTCAGGCATTTCTTTTGGCGTAACATTTGTCCAATTTTTACCACCATCACGGGTCAATTGAATCAAACCATCGTCAGAACCCGTCCATATCAAATCCTTTACACGAGGCGATTCCGCTGCCGCAAAAATCGTACAATAGTATTCCACCGAAGTATTATCTTGTGTGATTGGCCCGCCAGAAGTTTTCAATTTAGAAGCATCGTTTCGAGTCAAATCAGGACTCAAAACGTCCCAGCTTTGCCCTTCATTGGTCGTTGCGTGCAAGTGATTAGAGCAAGCATATAATTTTTTAGGGTTGTGCGGAGAGAAGAAAATCGGCAAATTCCACTGAAAACGGTATTTCATTGCTTCTGCTCCTGCGCCCATCGGGTTGTCGGGCCAAATATTTAGGTTGCGGGTTTGCCCTGTTTTATGGTCTAAACGTTCTAAGTATCCGCCATAACTTGTGCCATACACGATGTCTTCGTTCAATGGGTCAGGCGCAATATGCGCAGATTCTCCACCAGCGGTTTCTTCAAAATCCGATATTTCGTAGCCTTCTGTTCTGTGTTTGATTCTTAGTGCAGAGTTGTCTTGTTGCGCTACATAAATGCGGTAAGGCGTTGAATTGTCCGTTGTTACACGATAAAACTGAGCTGTTGGCTGATTCGTGTAAGTACTCCAAGTATCTCCACCATCATAGCTGATTTGCGCACCACCATCATCGCCAATAATCATGCGTTTGGGATTTTCTGGGTCTATCCAAAAATCATGATGGTCGCCATGTGGCGCATATTTGTAAGTAAAAGTTGTGCCGCCATCGGTAGATTTTCCATAAGCAACATTCATTTCATACACTGTATTTTCATCTTTTGTATCAGCATACATTCTTGTATAATACCAAGCACGCTGACGAAGATTGCGGTCTTCATTGAGTTTTTTCCAAGTTTTTCCACCATCGTCAGAGCGATATGTTCCGCCATTTTTTGCCTCTATTTGCGCCCAAACTCGCTCAGAATTGACAGGTGAAACCGTTACGCCAATAATACCCAAAGTGTCTTTTTGAGGTAAACCTTCATTGCGAGAAATATTTGTCCAAGTATCGCCACCGTCCGTAGATTTCCACAATCCAGAGCCTTCTCCACCAGATGAAAAACTATACGGTGTACGACGGAATCGCCACGTAGAAGCAAACATAATGCGTTGATTATTAGGGTCAAAGGTCAAATCTACCGCACCAACTTCATCATTGACAAAAAGGATTTTTTCCCAATTCTTGCCACCATCTTTTGAACGAAAAACACCACGTTCAGCATTGTTTTTGTAAGGATTTCCCATTGCAGCGACATAGACCAAATCTGAATTTTTCGGATGTACACGTACACGAGCGATGTTTCGACTTTCTTTTAAACCTATGCAAGTCCAAGTTTTACCAGCGTCCGTAGATTTCCAAACACCATAACCTGAGGAAATATTCCCACGAATGGTTTGTTCGCCACCACCGACATAAATAACATTGTTGTCGCTTTCAGAAACGGTGATTGCGCCAATTGAACCACCAAAAAAGCCATCAGAAATATTGCCCCAAGTGCGTCCGCCATCAGTAGTTTTCCAAATTCCACCGCCTGTTGCGCCAAAATAAAAAAGATTTGGTTTGCCTTTTACACCTTCAACAGCACAGCTTCGTCCGCCACGAAAAGGGCCGAGATTACGCCATTGAATAGAATTGTAAAGATTTTCAGGATAAGCAATTTTTGCTTTTTGAGCATCAATATTGCTTGAAATTGATAAAAAAAAGACTAAAAATAAGGTAATTTGTTTCATTTTTTTAAAGAACTATTTTTTATGTGACGTATGGTAGCACGAACTTTAGTTCGTGAAATTTCACGAACTAAAGTTCGTGCTACCATACTATTGCACAAATTATTTACAATAACTTTTTTGTGAAGGTCAAATATAGATAAAGTATAATTTTTACAAAAGAAAATTTTGATTTTTCTTTATAAAAAAAAAACCGAATTTTAGCTTTAGCCAAAATTCGGTTTTATATTTTCATAAAATTTTTCTTTATTCGTAACTGTTTAGCGTCTAAAAAAATCGAAGATTTTTTATTTTTACCACGGAGAAACGGAGGTCTCGGAGGCAAAAAAATTAGCTAAACGCTAATTTTTTTGTCGCACTCTGTGTTCTCCGTTTCTCCGTGGTGAAAAATTGCAAAAGTGGTAAATAGTTACCTTTATTTACAAAGAACCAACTCTATCCGCCAAGTCAGCCAAACGAGCTGAATAACCAGCTTCGTTGTCATACCAACCTAAGATTTTTGCTGTTTTGCCCAAAACAATGGTCAAACCGCTGTCAAAAATACAAGAGTGCTTATTTCCTACGATGTCAATAGACACGATTGGGTCAGCTTGGTATTCCAAAATACCTTTTAATGCACCGTCAGCTGCTGCTTTGAATGCCGCATTGATTTGGTCAGCTGTAGCTTCGTTTTTCAAAGTTACTGTAAAATCAGTAATAGAACCATCTGGAATTGGAACACGCAAAGAAGAACCATTCAATTTACCTTTGAGATGAGGCAACACTAAACCTACTGCTTTTGCTGCACCTGTACTTGTTGGAATAATGCTGTAAGCTGCTGCACGAGCACGACGCAAGTCCTTGTGTGGTGCATCTTGCAAATTTTGGTCAGCTGTATAAGCGTGAACTGTTTGCATAAAACCACTTTCTACACCAAAAGCCTCGTCCAATACTTTTACCATTGGAGCTAAACAGTTTGTTGTACAAGAAGCATTTGAATAAATTGTTGTTTCTGGCTTGATTTCTTGGTCATTTACGCCCAAAACGATGGTCGTTACATTACCAGTTGCTGGTGCAGAAATGATTACCTTGCGGCAACCTGCTTGAATGTGTTGGTTTGCTGTTTCGCTGTCCGTAAAACGACCAGTTGATTCAATAACTACATCGACACCCAATTCTTTCCAAGGCAAAAGCGTTGGATTTTTTTCAGCCAAAGCATGAATTTTTTTGCCATTAACGTACAAAAAAGATTCGTCTGCGCTTACTTCGCCTTCAAAACTGCCATGAATACTGTCGTATTTCAAAAGGTGAACCAAAGTGGCGTTATCTGTCAAGTCGTTGATAGCAACAACTTCTACATTTTTATTTTTCAATAAATTACGAAAGGTTACACGTCCGATACGTCCGAAACCATTGATTGCAATTTTAACTTTTGCCATGATTTATTAATTAGTTTTTTTAATTTCTAAATAAAATAGCTTAATGTATTTTTTACACTAAGTTTTAGGAGCGCAAAGGTAAGTTCTTTTTTAATCTTTTACAAAAAAAATCATTTTTTTATTCTACTTTTTGAAAAATGACCGTTTGCGTATGACTTGGTTTTTTGTCCGCAGCGATTGAGATTTGCGACGGAGGGAAACCACTCTGTATCAAGTAGTTACGAATTGCTCTGGCACGACTGAGTTTCAACTTTTCTGGTTCTGCACTTTTTTCCAATTCCAACATACAACCAGTAATGCGGAGTTTAATGTTTTTATTTTTGGTATAATATTTACACATATCGCCCAGACAAGTGTAAGCACTACTCATCAACGTATTTTTTTCATAAAAAAATGTTATACACTTATCGAATCGCTCAATATTGTCCATATTGGCAGGAACAAGCGGTTTTTTAGGCGCAGGCTTTTCTTTTTCAGCGGATTTTGCCATTACTTTTGCTTTTCCATTGCTCAGTGTATTGGGTATTTCATCACCATTTTCATCGTATTCAACAGGAATTTTTGAAGGAACTTTTTGACCTTTGGGAAGTTTCGCTGGAGCTTTTCTGACAATAAGTGGCGCACTTATTTTTTTATCTTGAAAACCCAAATGTAAGCCCGCATAAATATTCGAGCCATTTGTATTTTTAAATAAACCACTGACTCCCAAGATGTTATCAGTACCTATCATTAGTGGCCCGATACGAAAAGCCGTACCAACGGTAAAATTTTTATAATTATTGACAAAAGCAAATGGAAGCGAAATTTCATAATGTTTGCGCTCCAAACGTGGCGTTAATGCAATGTATGAAGCGGAACGAGTGCCAACTGTACTTTTCGAGCGTAGATTTTGTTGCGCTGAAAGGTTGAGGAAAAAATCACCTTCCAGTCTATAATCAGCATTAAGTTGCAAAGTGCTTGGAATTGATGCTGTAAAATTAGATACGAAGTCTTCTTTTTTTGTTTGTGTTAAAGCAAAAAGTTGTTGGTATTGAAACTTTCCATCTATTTCCGCACCAAATTTTTTATCTTTCAAATCAATAGTATAGGATTTGATGCTGTCATTTTTATAATTTATTTTTCCAAAATCAGTTAAAGCCAATGCTACTTTAAACTTATACTTAATAGGGCTTGTTTCGTTGGCATACGTACCTTTCGCACGGCTTCGAGTCCGTCTTTTCACAAAAGAACTCTTATAATCTGGACGAAACTCATAGACAAAACCTAAGTCAAAACCAACTCCATTGCCCACTTTTGTTTTTGATAAATCAGCCCAATTGTAAGTAAAAAGATTACTTTTTTCTATATTTTCACTTCCAAAATGACGTAAATTAAGTTTTCCTTCCGAAAAATCAATGCCTTCTTTTCCTGAATCATTGGTTGATGTTTGACCATAAATCCCTTTTGCAGTTGCGCCAATAGTATAGATGCCTGTCAATAATTTTGCAGTAAAACCAGATTTTAGGAAATGCTCTCCCCTATTCAAAATCACTCGTCCGTAAGTCAAATCTATTTCGTGAAAAATCTGAGTATTGAGATTGATTCCAGCATTTTTGAAGGTTGTCGGCTTGACGTTTCCATTCAAAATCATGTCATAAAAATTAGGGGAAACACCATTTGCTTGTTGGTTTCCACGCAAGCGAGTAGAGATTGCAATGGCATTGTTTTTATTTATTTTTTGAACAATAGACAAGCCTTTGACATCAAAACCTGTACTTAGGAAATTACCTCGAGTACTGATTTCTGCTGCATTTTTATTGAGTTTTAGGCCATTTTGAACAACATCAAACAGATGAGGATTGCCATTTCTATAAAAATTATTGGCATGATGCAATTCTATGTTTCCAAAATTAATGTAGGTCGTATAGCGGCTATCCACAATATTTGCAGGGTTGCCGTGAAGGCTAAAAACACCGCCGTAATTGCTATTTTTGAAAGCAATAGCGTTTTGCGCAACAGCGATTTGGGAGCAAAAAAGAATAAAAAATAAAAAATAATGGCGTATTGGTTTAATCATATAGTGTAATTTTTAGAACAACAAGCACAAAATTATAAAAAATCATCATGTTTTTTTGAAAAATCCAATTTTGTACAATATTTTTTGAAAAAAAAAGACTTATAGTAAAAAATTATCAGCGAGTTAAATACTATTTATTCATGTTAGAAATTATCAATTTAAAGAAAACATACAAAAGCGGTGACAAAGAATTAACCGTTTTGGACAATATCAACTTTGAAATCAAGGCAGGCGAAACGTTCTCCATCGTTGGTCCTTCTGGAAGTGGCAAAACAACTTTGCTCGGACTTTGTGCAGGATTGGACAAGGCTTCGTCAGGTTCTGTCGTTATTAATGGTATAAAACTGGACGATTTGAACGAAGATGAACGTGCCGCAGTGCGAAATCAGCACGTAGGTTTTGTTTTTCAGAATTTTCAATTGATTCCAACACTCACCGCACTCGAAAATGTCATGGTGCCGATGGAGTTGCGTGGTGAAAAAAATGCCAGTCAAAGAGCATTGGCTTTGTTGGAAAAAGTTGGTTTGGAAAATCGTTCTCACCACTACCCTACTCAACTTTCGGGCGGTGAACAACAGCGTGTTTCGTTGGCAAGGGCTTTTTCAAATAGTCCAAAAATCCTTTTTGCAGACGAACCTACTGGAAATTTAGATGACGAAACAGGTGCAAAAGTAGAAGAACTGCTTTTTGCACTCAACCGTGAAGCAGGTACAACACTTGTACTTGTTACCCATGATTTGGAATTGGCAGCCAAAACCAATCATATCATCAAAATAAAAGGTGGACATTTGGTGGCGTAGGAAATATTTTTAATCAAAAATATTTTATAATATTTTTATTTTATCAAAAAAAGTTGTAACTTTGTCCACATAATCTGAACGATTTTAAAGTTGAGAACGTTTTTAGTGGTGAATCCCTAAAAACGTTCTCATTTTTATTCCTTAAATAAGAAGAAAATTGTTACAAATTAGTCGCAATAAGCTAAAAAAAAAGACTTTTAGCTGTTGCATAATGTTGAAAATGACCTTACCGCTTGAGTAATGGTTATTTTTTTTATTCTTAATGATTAAATTTTTATACACAAAAAATGGCAAACTACACTTATTTAACCAAAGAAGGTTACGATAAATTAAAGGCTGACTTAGAAGATTTTAAAACAAACGGACGAAGCAATGCAGCAAAAGCAATCGCTGAAGCAAGAGATAAAGGCGACCTTTCGGAAAATGCCGAGTATGACGCTGCCAAAAACGAACAAGGTTTGTTGGAAGCACGCATCAACGAAATGGAAATCGTGGTGATGAATGCACGTATTCTTGACCCGTCGCAAGTAGATACTTCCAAAGTAGTAATTTTTACTTCTGTAAGACTCAAAAACTTAAAAACAAACAAAGAAGTAACCTACAAATTGCTTTCTGAAACAGAATCAAACCTCAAAGAAGGCAAAATTTCTGTCACTTCTCCTATCGGAAAAGGTCTTTTGGGTAAAGTGGTTGGCGATATTGCAACCATCATTATTCCTGCGGGAATATTAGAATTTGAAGTCTTAGAAATTTTTATTGCATAAATCATGCGTAGAGAAAGGCTCGCCTTTTCTCGCAATTCATAGTAAAAAAATCATGGGTAGAGAAAAGGCACGCCTTTTCTCGCAATTCGTAGTAAAAAAATCATGGCAAGTATTTTCACAAAAATCATCAATGGCGAAATTCCATGCTACAAAATTGCTGAAAATGAGCATTTTATAGCTTTTTTAGATGTTTTTCCAGTCGTCAAAGGACACGTTTTGGTTATTCCGAAAAAAGAAACAGACTATATTTTTGATGTTTCTGATGAGGAACTTTCCGAAATTCTCGTTTTTGCAAAACCTATCGCAAAAGCAATAGAAAAAGTGATTCCTTGCATACGAATCGGGATTTCGGTCATTGGACTTGAAGTGCCTCATGCGCACGTACACCTTGTACCAATGAAAAGTTTGGGTGATATGGATTTTAGAAAAAAATTGACACCAAGCCTTAGCAAAGAGGAATTTGAAAACTTAGCTTCGGAAATTCGAGCAAATTTGTAAATAAATTAGCGCAATTCTTTTTCATATTATTAAAAATAGTATATTTTTGCAACGTACAGTGAAATGCTTTCATTGTACGTTGTTTTATTTTTAGGAAAAACACGCTTCGACAAACACTTTCTATGCTAAAAAATAAATTTTTGACCCAAAATCTGATTGTTTTATACTTATTTTGCTTTTTTTTCACCATCAAAATAGAAGTTTTTCAAGCACAAAGCATTGGAAATCAAGTAACTATTGACAGCATCAACATCGAAGGGAATACGAAAACAAAAGAGAAAGTTATCCTTCGAGAATTGACCTTCAAAAAAGGGGATAGCCTTGATTTCAAACAACTCAATGCTATTTTAGAACAAAACCGCTTACTATTGATGAACACTGGAATGTTTTCAAGTGTGACTATCAATATCAAAAATTGGAACAAAAACGCCATTCAACTACTGATTCAGATTAAGGAAATGTTTCCGTTTATTCCAACGGGTTCTTTGAGTTTTGCAGATAGGAATTTTAACATTTGGTGGACAGAAAAAAACCGAGATTTAAAACGGCTCAATTATTTTGCAGGACTACGATTTGTCAATCCTACTGGCAACCGAGATGTGTTTAAAGCCTCTGTTCAGTTTGGTTTTGGGCAGAAAGCCGAGCTAAGTTATAGACTGCCGAATATTGGCAAAAAAAATCAATTTGGATTTTATTCTAATGTGTATTTATCTCGTTATAAAGAAGTTTGGTACGCTACACAAAATGATAGCTTGCTTTTTTATAGAGATGAATCTAATTTTTTATTAAAAAAATTTAGAGCAAGCATTGGTTTTTCCTTCCGTCCAAAAATAAGATCAATTCAGTATTTGAGGCTACAATATAACAAAGACCTCACGACAGAAGATGTTATTAAAAACAAAAATAGTAACTTTTTTGCAGAAAATCAGTCTAAACAACAGTATCTTTCGGCGCAATACCGTTACACTTTGGACTATAGAAATATCCGACCTTATCCGACAAAAGGTGCTTTTGCAGCAATTGAAGTCGAAAAACAAGGATTTCTACCAAAAGACAACGTAAACGCACTGTATGGAAGTCTTCTTTATGCGCAATATTTTAGTTTGAGTAAAAAAATTAGCACCGAATTGGTTGCTAAGGCTCGTTACGAATTTACCCGAACCAGGCAGCCTTACTACAATATTCGGGCGATTGGTTACGGAACAGATTACCTCAGAGGCTATGAATATTACGTCATTGATGGGACAGATTTTGCTTATTTGAAAAGCAGTTTGCGCTATGAATTTTTTAATAAAAAAATTGATTTAGGTGAATTTTTGCCTGAAAATATACGTTATATTCCATTTAGAGCCAATTTGAGTTTGAATAATGATTTTGGAAAAGTTCAGGATTCATACAACGACAAAAACAATACTTTTCCCAACCGTTGGCTTTGGGGAAAAGGGATTGGCTTAGATTTTATCATTTATTACAATGTTGTTTTTCAATTGGAATACAGCGTTAATCATCTGAATAAAGGCGGTTTTTTTGTACACATCAAAACACCGTTTGAATAAATAACATTTTTAAATACAACCATAACTTGAAAAAAATAACATTTCTCTTATTTTTCTTAGCTTTTCTGACCAAAACAACGGCACAAACAGATAGCACAATTCAAGAAATTCAAGCACTTTTTCCTGATGTAAAATTGCAATCGGTCAAACATTACAAAGGAAGAATGGACGATGTAAGCGATGTCAATATTTCTCTGGGTTCTGATGGTAAATTTTGCCGTGGTTATATGACTTATCTGCGAAGCCAAGAAAAATTCTTGCTCGAAGGTACTTTTTTGAAAGATACGCTTATTTTAAAAGAATTTGATGCCAACAAAAAAAATACAGGTGTCATCAAAGGTTTTCTGCAAGGCAAAAAAATAGATGCTACTTGGGGAAATTACAACGGTACGATTGGCGGTATTTTGTTAAAAATGAGTGAAACGCTCGAACCAAGCTATATACCTTCGTTTTGTGCCGACAACAAATGGGTTCGTGGCTATCGTGGTGCTTTTGAAGATTTCAAAATTGATATTTTACTGCAAAAAGGCAGCTTTGGAAACGCATCTGGCACTGGTTATTCCATCAAAGATGGCAAGTCTTTCCAACTCAAAGGCACTTACAACGAAGCAAAACTCGGCTTAGATTTAGTCATAAAAGATGATTTTGGCAACAAATTAGGCACACTAACTTTGCGACAGAAAGGTGCAAATGAGTTTGTTGGTAGTTTCCTATCTCCTGATGGTAAAAAACATTATGGCGATCTTATCCGCAACGATAATATAGATATGGGCTGTATGGAATTTGCGGATTACATCGCAAGTTACGATATTACTTACCCGAGATTTCCAAATCCAGAATACAATCTTTGGATGCAAACCCTTGTAGATGAATGGTTTAGGGTAAATATTGCTTACATCAATAGCCTTCGTTTTGACAACCTCGACAATGTTCCCGAAGTACGCAATGTTGCCCGAGCTTATGGTTGGTGTGACGTAAGTTACTATTCGCAAGAACTTTTCAGTGGTTTTATGGTCTATGGAAATTCTTGGACGAACCGACAGAGAGAACGTTCTTTTATTTATGATTTTGTAGCCAATCGAGAAATTATTTTTGACGATATTTTTAAAGCAAACAGTGCAGCGGAGGCTTTCATCAAAGCGGAAGTTCAAAAAGGTTTGAAAAGCCACCTTTTGTACCCCGAACAAGATTTTAAAGATTGGATTGCAATACAAAAATTTGACAATATGGCTATCAGAAATGAAGGCATTTATTTCTCCTCTTCGAGTATGGCGTATGGTCGTCAAGGTGTTACGATTCCTTATACAACGCTGATTCCTTACCTCAATCCAAGTGGTTCGGTTTGGGTTTGGGCGAATAGGAAGAAGTAATGGTTGGAAAGTGAGAAAGTCGGAAAGTAGAGAGTCGCTTATACATGAAACGGAATGAAATCTCGTTTTTAAATCCTGACAAACGACATAGTATTAGAACACTGATTAGACTGATTTTCATGATAAATCAAGATTTTATTATACATATTTCATGATAAATCAAGATTTTATTATACATATTTCATGATAAATCATGAAAATCAGTTCAATCAGTGTTCTATTTTTTGGGAAATTTTATCCCGTTTTTTAGTAATTAGTACCATAACGATGGATTCTTTCTTTTCTGAGCTGTTTATTTAAATCATCAATTTGTTCAATTAACTTATTGATATTGTTCGCATCAGCTTTGTTAGTATCTCCCCAAGTCGCAATTTGCCCAAGCATTTTATCATTATTTTCACGCAACAATTGAAGTTGAGCTTCCAAGTCTTTGACTTTGCTCTCTTTTGCTAAGATCTGTGCATCACGCAACCGAACTTCTGCATCTGATGCGGCACGCAAACGCTCAGAATCAGCGGTATTTTTCCGTGATTTTTCCAGCATTTCGCTTTGATTGCTAAATAATTCTTTTTGATTCTTGAGTTCTCTTTCTAATGTTTGGAACTTTTTTTTACTGACACAAGAACAAAATAAACTTAGTAAGAGAATAGAGAAGTATAGTTTTTTCATTGTCTTTTTTTGAAAAGTGATGATTATGGATTTAAAATTTATTATTTTTTAAATATATACTCGATGTTCCAGTTTTTGAAATTTTAGGTATAAATTTTTTAGACACTAAAATTTTATAACATTTTTATAATTTTTATAAAAATAAAATATCA
>JAYWHK010000303.1:0-6375 GCA_043777755.1 Saprospiraceae bacterium | reverse complement strand
TATAAAAATAAAAAATTGATATTTTGCTATAAATTAAAATATTATTTTTCAAATTTTTTAAAAATGTTATGTTTTTAGAAAACTGGAACATCGAGTTTAAAGTAATCTAAACTTAACATTACCATTTGCTCTTTTGTTGGGATTCCCAATTTTACACCTTTGTCTTGTAAATCTTTTGCGAATTTTACAGTAGTTTCTAACTCTTCTTCTCCGAAAAAAATTTGTAATTCAACTTTTGGAGGCAAAAGTCCTGTATTGATACTACCATAACTGTATCCTGGCCATTCTAAATCAACAGGGCTAAATCTGTCTCTAATGGCACTTGCTAATAACATGGTTATTGCTTGGAGAATTGATGACTTACCCGTGCCATTATTTCCTAAAATAAGTGTTATTTCATTTATACTTCCATCTTCGTCACAAAAACTAAACGTTTTGGGTAACGTAAATTTTTTGTAATTTTGTATTGTTAAAGACTTTACTTTCATTTTCTCATTTAGTTTTTGTAAGCGGGCGTTCAAAATTAATTAGTATTATTTTGTCGTTGAGAAAAAAATTATAAATAACTGACTATAAGGAAGTTATTTATGATTTTTTGAGCAATCGACTGAAAAAAATAATACTAATTAATTTAGCCCCAATACTTAGGAATAATTACTTCACCACATTCCTACCAATACTCTCATAATAAAAACCTTCTTCTTCCATGACATAAAGGTCATAAAGATTACGACCATCAAAAATGATAGGTTTTTTCAAGAGTTTTTTCAAAACATCAAAACTTGGTGTGCGGAAAACATTCCATTCAGTAGCGATAATCAACGCATCGGCATCTACCAAAGTATCGTATTGGTCGTTGGCGAAATAAATTTTGTCACCATAAATTGCTTTGACATTTTCCATCGCTTCTGGGTCAAAACACTTGACTTTTGCGCCCGCTTCCAAGAGTTCGTTGATGATTTCTAAGGCTGGTGCTTCACGAATATCGTCTGTGTTGGGTTTGAAAGCAAGACCCCAAAGTGCAAATGTTTTTCCTGACAACTCTCCATTGTAAAAACGCTTGACTTTTGCGCCCATGCGTTCTTTTTGCAGGTCATTGACCGTCATTACTGATTTCAAAATTTTGAAATCGTAGTTGTTTTCTTCAGCTGTTTTAGCCAAAGCCTGTACGTCTTTTGGAAAGCAAGAACCTCCGTAACCAATACCTGGGAACAAAAAACGCTTGCCAATTCGGGCATCGCTGCCCATACCTGTACGAACTTTGTCCACGTCCGCACCAACGGCTTCGCAAAGATTGGCGATTTCGTTCATGAACGAAATACGGGTTGCCAAATAAGAATTGGCAGCGTATTTGGTCATTTCAGCAGAACGCTCGTCCATGAAAATGATTGGGTTGCCTTGACGAACAAATGGTTCGTACAATTGTTTCATCAATTTCGTTGCACGCTCCGAATTTGTACCTATCACTACCCTATCTGGTTTCAAAAAGTCTTCTACCGCAACGCCTTCACGCAAAAATTCAGGGTTGGAAACGACATCAAATAAGTCCTCTCCCGACCTCTCCAAAGGAGAGGCGCTGGATTTGGCTCTTGCAGAAAGTGCGTTTTTCATTACTTCGGCTACTTTTTCGGCTGTTCCAACAGGAACAGTACTTTTATCTATAATGACCTTGTAAGAAGTTATGATTTGAGCAATGTCTTTTGCTGCACCTAAAATATAGGATAAATCAGCCGAGCCGTCTTCGCCAGGAGGTGTAGGCAATGCCAAAAAGATAATGTCCGAAGCATCAATGGCTTCTTTGAGGTTGGTGGTAAAATGTAAACGCCCTTGTTTGGTGTTGCGGTGAAAAAGGAGTTCCAAACCTGGTTCGTAGATAGGTACGAAACCATTTTTCATTTTTTCAACTTTTTCTTTGTTGATGTCCACGCAGATAACGTTGTTTCCCGTTTCTGCAAAGCAAGTGCCAGATACTAATCCGACATAACCTGTTCCTACGACTGCTATATTCATAAATTGAATTAATAATTATAAATTAATAATTAAATTTTTAGGGTATTTTTAATTATTAATTATTTGTTTTTTAATTAAAAAAGGCTTCGCCTTTGATAAGTTACAAAAACTTAGCAAGAATTTTAGAATTTTATTAAAAAATTTATAGAAAAATGATTGTAAAATCTTTACAATTTTACAACCATCTCTTTTTCTACGCTGATTTGGAGTGTATAACCCAATTGGTCTAACTCCACCAAGACACGATTTTTTCCTTCTACTGAGATAAGTTTTCCTTTTAGTCCCGTCAAATTACCATAAGCGATTTCGACTTCATCACCTTGATAAAAGGTAGATTTTTCAACAAAAACATCAAGACCGCCACCAACAATACGTTGTAATAAGCTAATTTCAGCTTCTGGAACGGAAATTAAGTCTTTTGAAAAACGAACAAAACCAACTACGTATTCTGTTTCCAAAACAGGAACATAATTTTTTTTGGTGATATTGACAAAAATATAACAGCTTATCAACGGAATTTCTACTTGAGTAATTCGCCTGCCATATCTTCGAGTCCATTTTTGCAAAGGAAGATAATTGTCAATTCCTTTTTGATTTAATAAACGTTGTACGACTTTTTCACTTTTGAATTTCGTATGAACGGCAAACCAATTTGGTGTTTTTTCGTCTAAATGATTGATAGCTGTCTGCTGCATATAAGTCGTATGTCTATAAGTCGTATGTCACGCAAAGGGTGGTAGCGTAAAATGCACTCATCGCTCGTCAATATCTTTTTAACTTTCTGATTTACAGTAATTTATAATATTTCAAAATTTTTATTCTTTTGTCCAAAGAAGTAAACAAGTGTCTTGCTCTTTCATGGAAACGTTGATTTCAAATTCTTCACTTTGATATATCACATATCGAACTTTTCTATTGATTAAATTCTCCACTTTCTCCACCAAATATGTCAAATAAGCCCTATCTATATTTCCTATAAAAATCAAATCAATCACTGGATTATCCAAACCTCTTGCATAAGCACCTGTCACCAAAACTTTATCTACTTCACCCATATTATTGATAACTTTTTCAATAATGGTATCAAAACCAACATGCTTGATTAGTATATTATGTATGTCTTGAAAAAGTGGATGATTTTTATTTGCTTGAAAAATTTTTTTATTTCCTTCTGAAAAAGATTCTAACAAGCCTGTTTCTTCAAATTTATTCAACTCAAGCCTAATAGCATTAGAGGACTCACCGAACTCCGCTTCTAAATTTCTTAAATAAGCAGTTGTATTGCTATTTAAAAAAAACTTTAATAATAATTTGATTCTCGTTTTGGACGAGATTAGCGTTGCTATCATCGACTTATCACTCAATATTTTTATTTTATTTATAGAAATTGAGTAGCAAAACTACTCAATCTTTACAAAATTCCAAAATTTTTATAAGTTTTTTATTTTTTTATAAAAAAATATTTTACACATCATAATTCAGAACGGGAGCAAGCCATCTTTCAGCTTCTTCTGTACCCATTCCTTTGCGATTAGCATAATCATCTACTTGGTCTTTGCTGATAGATCCAAGTCCGTAATAACGGCTTTCTGGATGAGCAAAATACCAGCCACTAACGGCAGCCGCAGGATACATCGCACAACTTTCGGTCAGAATAATCCCTGTATTTTTTTCTACGTCTAATAATGAAAACAAAGTACGTTTTTCAGTATGTTCTGGACAAGCAGGATAACCTGGTGCTGGACGAACTCCTTTATATCGTTCATCAATCAACGATTCGTTGTCCAAATTTTCGTCTGTTGCGTAGCCCCAAAACTCTTTTCTTACTCGCTCGTGCATTCTTTCTGCAAAAGCTTCTGCGAATCTATCTGCTAAGGCTTTAAGCAAAATCGCTGAATAGTCGTCTAATTCCTCCTCAAACTTTTTTACGTAAGGCTCAATTCCAAAACCTGTTGCTACAGCAAAACAGCCGATGTAGTCTTCCTGATCACTAAAAGCCCCTCCTAAATCCTCCCCTGATGGGAGGACTTTGCCATCGTTATGTTTCTCTAATGGTTTTATAAAGTCACTTAAGCAATAATTGGCTTGTCCAGGTGCTTTTTCGTTTTGTTGGCGAAGGTTATAAAGCATTACACCACTCTGCTCCTCTCCTTTGGAGAGGTTGGGAGAGGTCGAGTGTATTACAATATCATCATCATTGATGCTATTAGCTGGAAAAATTCCTATGACACCGTTGGCGCTTATCCACTTTTCTTCAATGATTTGCTTCAACATTTTCTGAGCATCATTGAACAACTTTGTTGATTCTATACCTACGATTTCGTCTTGCAGAATTTCGGGGTATTTACCTGCCAATTGCCAGCTTTGAAAAAACGGTGTCCAGTCTATATAAGGTACTAATTCTGCTAAATCGTAATCTGTAAATACTTTTGTTCCTACAAAGTTTGGCTTTACAACTGGGTTTTTCTCCCAATCCAATTTCAATTTATTTTTTCTTGCTTGATTAAGCGTTAAATATTTTTTTGCAGATTTACGATTTCCTCGTAATTCTCTTACTCTTGTATATTCGTTTTTAATGTCTAAAATATAATTGCTACGAGTGTCTTCGTTTTCGGACGTTAATGAACTCGCTACGGCTACAGCTCTCGAAGCATCTAAAACGTGTACTACGGGGCCTTTGTATTGCGGTTCTACTTTTACAGCGGTGTGTGTTTTGGAAGTCGTTGCACCACCAATCATCAAAGGAATTTTGAAATTTTGACGCTCCATTTCCTTAGCAACATAAACCATTTCGTCTAGAGATGGTGTAATTAATCCAGATAAGCCAATAATATCGACGTTTTGTTTTCTTGCTTCTCGTAAAATATTTTCACAAGAAACCATTACACCCATGTCTATGATTTCAAAATTATTACAACTCAGTACGACACCTACGATGTTTTTTCCAATATCATGAACATCGCCTTTGACAGTTGCCATTAGGATTTTCCCTTTTGTTGAAACCACACCACTTTTAGACTCTTCTATAAAGGGAGTGAGGTATGCTACGGCTTTTTTCATAACTCGGGCAGATTTTACAACCTGCGGTAAAAACATTTTTCCCGAACCAAACAAATCTCCCACAACATTCATTCCATCCATTAACGGCCCTTCTATTACTTCGATAGGTTGGGCAAATTTTTGACGAACTTCTTCTGTATCTTCGTCAATGTAATCTGTAATACCACGAACTAAAGCGTATTTCAAACGTTCTTCTACAGTGTTTTCACGCCAAACAAGGTCTTTTTGTACTTGTTTTCCACCGTCACCTTTTACTTTTTCGGCAAAAGCAGTTAGGTTGTCGGTTGCATCAGGATTGCGGTCAAAAAGTACGTCTTCCACCAATGTCAAAAGCTCTTTGTCCAATTGCTCATAGACTTCAATCATACCTGCATTTACAATACCCATATCCATACCTGCTTGAATAGCATGGTATAAAAAAGAAGTGTGCATCGCTTCACGAACCACATCATTTCCTCTAAATGAAAACGAAATATTGGAAACACCACCACTAATTTTTGCACCAGGACAACGTTTTTTTATCTCACGAGTCGCTTCTATAAAATCAATCGCATAACGGTTGTGTTCTTCAATACCTGTTGCAACGGCAAAAATATTTGGGTCAAAAATAATGTCATAAGGAGAAAAACCTACTTCATTGATTAATATATGGTAGGCTCTTTCGCAAATTTCTACTTTTCTCTCTTGTGTGTCGGCTTGTCCTTTTTCGTCAAAAGCCATCACAACGGCTGCTGCGCCATAACGACGAACAATCTTTGCTTGCTCTATGAATTTCTCTACGCCTTCTTTCATCGAGATAGAATTGACAATACATTTTCCTTGTACGCATTTCAGACCAGCTTCGATAACATCAAATTTTGAACTGTCAATCATAATCGGCAGTTTTGCAATTTCTGGCTCTGACATGACCAAATGCAAAAATTCTACCATCGCTTTTTTACTGTCCAACAAACCTTCGTCCATATTAATGTCAATGATTTGTGCGCCAGCTTCTACTTGTTGTTGTGCAACAACCAATGCACCTGCCAAATCGCCTTGTTTAATCATCCGAGCAAAAGCACGACTTCCTGTTACATTCGTGCGCTCGCCAACATTCACGAAATTGGTTTCTTCACGGATAATCAAAGGCTCTAAACCAGAAAGCATCGTGTATGGCATGGCTTCTGGTACTTGGCGAGGCTTGATGTCAAGCACTGATTTTGCCATACAAGCGATGTGGTCGGGCGATGTTCCACAACAGCCACCAATAATATTTACCAAACCATCACGGGCAAAATCTTCTATAAAATGCGCCATGTCATGGCT
>JAYWHK010000302.1:0-18059 GCA_043777755.1 Saprospiraceae bacterium | reverse complement strand
TTTGATAAATAATTCGGGTATTTTCATCGACAAAGATAGTCGTTTTTTACAAATTTTAATTTGTCATCATTTTGTCTGTTTTTATGCGTTTAACCTGAGTATGGAATAAGAATGCGGTATTGTTTATTCGGAATGTTTATCCATACATGATAGCTAATAAATGACTCTGAGCAAAGATTTTGCTTATCCTGATATTTATGGAGAACTTTGAAGTTTCCAAATACATTTGTTGTCGTTTCGTAATAAGAAATAATACTTGGATTGTCTTTTTTTTCTGTAGTCACTTCTACAATGATTTTTTCATTTTTCAGGGCAATTGGTTTGCAATCTGTAAAAATTGTCCCACTGATTTCTTGTTCAACAGTTTCAAACACTGCTGTATTACAATCAATTTTATTGTCATTTTCTTTTTCACCACAGCTGATAAAAAAGGATAGTACAGCTAAAATTATAGTGATTTTTTTCATACGAATAGAATGTTTTATTTTAAAAACTTACAAGCCAAAATTCAATCTTTGCCCTTTGACGGTTTCGTCAAAAATGCCGTTGTGGTAAGCGATATGACCAGATACGATGGTTGTTTCGATGTCACCTTTGAGCGTTTGACCTTCAAGCGGTGACCAGTTGCACTGGTATAAAACATTGTCTTTCTGGACTTTGTGTGCTTTATTGATGTCTATAATTGCCAAATCAGCAAACATTCCTTCTTCTAAAAATCCTCTATCTTTGAGTTGAAAACAAGTGGCTGGAGCATGGCACATTTTTTCGACAATTTTTTCCAATGAAATTTCTTTTTTGTGAAAAAAATCCAACATGATTTGCAAACTGTGTTGAATCAAAGGTACGCCCGAAGGCGCATTAGGATATTTGTTTTGTTTTTCTTCCCAAGTATGCGGAGCGTGGTCTGTCGCAATAATATCCAACCTGTCGTCTAACAAAGCCTTGAATAACTCTCGCTGATTGTATTCGCTTTTTATAGCAGGATTGCACTTGATTTGACTTCCCAAACGAGCATAATCATTGCTGTTGTAATACAAGTGATGCACACAAACTTCGCTCGTAATTCGCTTGTTTTCAAGGGCTAATGTATTGTTAAAAAGGTGTAATTCGTTGGCAGTACTGATGTGCAAAATGTGCAAACGAGTATTGTGTTTTTTAGCCAATTCAACAGCCTTGCTTGATGATAAATAGCAGGCTTCTTCGTCACGAATCAAAGGATGTTGTTCCCATTTTATGTTTTCACCATATTTGCTATAAAACCAATCGTAGTTTTGACGAACAGTTGCTTCATCTTCACAATGCGTTGCAATCAACATGGGTGATTGTGAAAATAATTTTTCCAAAACCACTGTATTGTCCACCAGCATATTGCCCGTACTGCTACCCATAAAAATTTTAATGCCGCATACATTTTTAGCGTTTGTTTTCAAGACTTCTTCCAAATTGTCATTTGATGCACCCATGAAAAACGAATAATTGGCAAGTGAAGTTTGGGCTGCAATTTGGTATTTTTGCTCCAATAATTCCTGTGTAAGCGCAGCAGGTTTGGTATTGGGCATTTCCATAAAAGACGTGACACCACCACGAACAGCCGCTTTTGCTTCCGAATAAATCGTTGCTTTTTCTGTCAAACCAGGTTCACGAAAATGTACTTGGTCGTCGATAATGCCAGGAATAGCATATTTTCCTTCCGCATTAATTTCAATAGCTGCGTGCATATTGATTTGATTATCAATCTTTTCGATTCGATTTCCAGAAATTAAAATGTCGCCATGAGTGATTTTTCCACGATTGACAATCGCTGCATTTTTGATAAGAATATTACCCATAAAAGTATTGTATATTATTGAAAATCAATGATTTGCATATTTTTTAATTCATCTACAAAAGATTGAAAACTTCGTTTTCCCGTATGTTTTTCATAAAGTTGTTGAAAAGAGATTGTTCTAAAAATTTCCTGTGAAAAACTTGGGTCATATTTCCCTTTTGGTGATTTTTCAGTACCACGCATTAGTATTTCCTCTTTTGGTGAGGTAATTTCCATCGGATTTTTGTCAAGAACAATACTTGTATTGAAAAAACGGTTTATGGTTTCCAAATCACAAATCATAAGGGTTTCGAGTTCGTAAATAACCAAGAAAAAATAGCTTTCATCATTGATGATTTGCTTAATTTTCTTGAACCAAGATTCTTTTTGCTTAATTTTCGCTTTGTCTTTTTCTAAACCGTCCAAATCTCTGATAATGATAAAACGCTCGTAGTTTTCTTCTGATTTTTCTATTTGTAGTAATGCTTGAAAATCCCTATAATTGTCTAATCTTGAACCTCTCAATCCCTTTAAATCGCACACCTTAAGCTCCCAATCGTCACAAACAAATCTTTTCAGTAATGCTATTAAAGCCAGAGAATCATTGTTTGGATGTTCACCAATGATACCTATTATCTTTTTTTCAGTTTTCTGTTCCATCGTATTGTTCAAGGTTAGAGTGTAGCCAAAATGCGCTCAAATGCCCAATTTTATTCATATAAGCCTGTCCTTTTTTCTTTTGCTTTTCGCTCAAATGGTGCATCTGAGTTCCCTTTTCTCCATCAAAACGGGTTATAATAATATTGTCCAATTCATCTTTTTCTAAGATATTCAATACTTCTGGCGCATGAGTCGTCAAAATAATTTGCTTTTCTTTCGATTGTTCCTTAATGAAATCCATCAATAAAAAAAGTTGGTCAGGGTGTACACCGTTTTCGGGTTCTTCAATGAAAACTAAACCATAACTGCTGTTAATCTCTGCAATAATATAAAAAATTCGTTTTGTTCCATCAGAAAGTTGCTTCCAAGTAAGCCATTCGTCATTGACAAAAAACTCCAACATAATATAATTAACATCTATTTTTGAAAAATTCTCATCATTAATATGTAAGCTTTTACTTAGTCTTAAATCTTTGATAGAAGAATATTTTTTTAGATTTTTAATCAGATTTTTATTGAGTTTCAAGTATTCTTCAATGACGGATTTTGTTACTGGGAATTTTTTATCCATTTCCAAATCCCAAAATAAGTCTTTCTCAAAAGATTGATATAAAATATTAAGAACATTACTACCACTTTCAATAGAAGAAATAGAAATAGTTCCTAATTCTAACAGCATATATGTTTCAAAAATAGCGGACAGTGAAAATGAAATTTTTGTTGGATTAATTATTTTATTAAAATTCTTTCTTTTTCGTATAACAAATGAAACGCCTTTCATGTCTATTTCATCTTCTATATTTGTAATTTTATCTACGATTTTAGTACTAACAATTGAAAACTTCTTGTTTATATGTTCATAATACAGGTGCTCTCCTTCAAATTTTTCATCAAAAACAATACATTCCGTTTCATTTTTTAATTCCACTATCGCATTGTATGGCGTTTCTATCTTATTTTGAAAGGTCATTATATTTCCTAAAAATTCAACAAAATTCGTTTTTCCACTACCATTTTTTCCAATGATAATGTTCAATCCTTGATTAAGGCGAATATTAAGGTTACGTACAGATTTGTAGCCTTTGAGCTGAACGTGACTAATGTATGCAGGTGTAGTTTTCTCTTCCATAAATATATTTTACACAAATGTAAAGCCTTTTTTTTTATAAAAAAAATAATTTAATAAAAAGTAGAATTATATTATGACTTCCAAATGACTTTAATCTTTCAATAATATTTTACTTTTGCATCAAATATTTTAAAACTACAAATCCAATATTTTTATGAAAATCAAACTTATCGCACTTAGCTTTTTGTTGAGTTCTGTTCTTTTTGCTCAAAACAAAGAAAAGCATTTGGCGAATCTACGCCAACTTACGCATGGTGGCGACAATGCCGAAGCGTATTTTTCAAACGACAATAAAAAATTAATTTTTCAATCCAATTATAAAAAATGGGGTGTCGAATGTGACCAAATTTTTATGATGGATATTGAAGCCGCTGCCGCAGATTCAAACTATCGTCCTCCGATGATTTCCAATGGAAAAGGACGTACGACTTGTTCTTATTTTATGAAAAATGACAAGCGAATCGTTTATGCTTCAACGCACGAACACGGAGCGGAATGTCCGCTAACCGTCTCAAAACAAGGCAAATATATATGGAATTTATACGACTTTGATGTTTATACGGCTACGCCAAAAGGCAAAATTAAAAAAATGATTGCTGGTGGAAAAGGTTACCAAGCCGAAGCTACAGTAAGCCCAAAAGGAGACAAAATCGTTTATACAAGTGACGAAACGGGAGACCTCGAGCTTTGGGTTATGGATATTGATGGAAAAAACAAACGTCAAGTAACCAATATGTTGGGTTATGATGGTGGTGCTTTTTTCTCTCCTGATGGGGAAAAATTAGTTTTCCGAGCTTCTCGTCCAAAAACGGAAGAAGAAATTAAAGAATACACAAGTTTATTAAAGGAGAACCTTGTTGCACCGACCAATATGGAAATTTGTACAATTAATATAGATGGTACTGGTTTTCAGCAAGTTACGAATTTGGGAAAGGCAAACTGGGCACCTTTTTATCATCCAGCTGGTAAAAAAATTATTTTTGCATCGAACCACCACTCGAAGCGTGGCTACGATTTTCAATTGTATATGATCAATGAAGATGGTACTGGTTTGGAAGCCATTACGTCAGAAAGTGCCTTCAACGCTTTTGCAATGTTTTCACCAGATGGCAAAAAATTGGTTTTTTCAAGCAATAGAAACAACAAAGGTACTCGTGATACAAATGTGTTTGTTGCGGATTGGGTAGAGTAGGGATGGGAAATGAAAATAATGAAGTCAATTAAACAATGAAAAAATAATTTAAAAATTTAGCTATTTGTAAAATTAAAACGAAGTTTTAATTAAATCAGTGAAATTAGATTTAATTTTCAACATCACGATTGGTGTAAATTAGTAGAATTAGAGTAAATTAGTGTTAGAAATAAATATGCTAAGTTTTTGCAATAGTTTAAAATAATAAAAAATGAATAAAAATAATATAATTTTAATGTTTATCTTATTGATAAACGGCATTTTATTGGCTCAGAATCGTTTTGATGAAAGCCGATTAAAAACGCATATTGAGTATTTGGCGAGCGACAAACTCAAAGGTCGTGGCACTGGTTCAAAAGAAGAAAAAAAAGCTGCGAAATACATCGCCAAGCAATTCAAGAAAATTGGACTTGCGCCAAAAGGCGATAATGGAACATTTTTTCATGCTTTTTCTTTCAAAAAATCAAGCGACCCGCATGGTTTTGTTGCACCTGACGCACCTTTGGTGAACAGCCAAAATGTTGCTGGGTTTTTGGACAATGGCGCACCTTATACGGTCGTTATTGGTGGACATTACGACCATTTAGGTTTGGGACACGACCACAATTCGTTAGATGCGAATCCTGATGGAAAAATTCACAATGGCGCTGACGATAATGCTTCGGGAACGACGGGCGTTATCGAATTAGCTCGTTATTTCCAAAACAATGGTGTAAAGGAAAATACCAATTTTCTGTTTCTTTGTTATTCAGGCGAAGAATTGGGATTATTGGGTTCTAAAAAATATTGTGAAACACCAACTATTGATTTACAGACAGTTACATACTCTATTAATTTGGATATGATTGGTCGTTTGAAAGAAGATACTCGAAAAATCGTTGTCGGTGGAGTAGGGACAGCACCTAATTTTTCTACGTTGATAGACATGATGCCAGGCAGTATCACTGTTGCAAAAGACAGTTCTGGCATAGGGCCTTCTGACCATACTTCGTTTTATTTGAAGAATCTACCTGTTTTGTTTTTCTTTACGGGCGGTCACAGCGATTATCACAAACCTTCTGACGATGCGGACAAAATCAATTACAAAGGCATGGTGGACGTTTTGGAATATATTGTTGGAATGATTCAGCGTTTGGACGACAAAGGTAAATTGGTTTTTCAAGAAACTAAGAAGAAATCAGATGACAAGACGAGTTTCAAAGTAACGCTTG
Source organism: Saprospiraceae bacterium (assembly GCA_043777755.1). Classification (GTDB taxonomy): domain Bacteria; phylum Bacteroidota; class Bacteroidia; order Chitinophagales; family Saprospiraceae; genus CANHEE01. The sequence continues at coordinate 12,060 of JAYWHK010000302.1, read as the reverse complement.
GTATCATGCCTGATTATGCTTTTGACGGAACGGGTGTCCGAGTTGATGGCGTTACTGACAATCGCCCTGCGGACAAAGCTGGTTTGAAAAAAGGTGACATTATCATTAAGTTAGGAGATTTGGAAGTGACTGATATGCAAGCCTACATGAAAGGTTTGGGCAGATACAACAAAGGCGATAGCACAACGGTAAAAGTGAAACGTGGTACGGAAGAAATCGAAGCGAAAATTACGTTTTAAAAAGTTAAATCACAAAAAAACGCCTACATTTTACAAATGTAGGCGTTTTTTTGTATCTACTCTTATCTTGCTGTCATTTCTTCTATTGCTGGAACTGGTCTTAATCCGATTAGTTTTTCGACTTCTGACTTGACCAATACTTCTTTGTCTAAAAGTGTTTGTGCCAATAATTCCAATTCGTTACGCTTATCTGTCAATAATTTTTTTGCTCTAACGTATTGACCTTCAATGAGTTTTCTAACTTCGTCGTCAATCATTCGGGCAGTATCTTCTGAATAAGGACGACTGAACTGGTCTTGCGACATTTTATAAAAAGACACGTTTCCAACTTTATCGTTCATACCATAAATAGAAATCATACCATAAGCCATTTGCGTTACTTGGTCGAGGTCATTTTGTGCGCCAGTAGAGATTTTATTAAAAATAACTTCTTCTGCGGCACGACCACCAAGTGTCATACACATTCTGTCCAACATTTGCTCGGTGCGAACAATGTACTCATCTTTTGGCAAATATTGAGCGTAACCCAATGCACCGATTGTACGAGGAACTATCGTTACTTTTACCAAAGGTGATGCGTGTTCTAAGAACCAACCACAAACAGCGTGACCAGCTTCATGGTAAGCAATTACTCGTTTTTCGTTTGGCGCAATTACTTTTGCACGTTTTTCCAAACCAGCAATAACTTTGTCCAAAGCATAGTTAAAATCGTCAATATCAATTTCTGTTTTTTCTTTACGGGCTGCAATCAAAGCTGCTTCATTACAGATGTTTGCAATGTCAGCACCTGCAAAACCTGGTGTCATTTCAGCTAATTCTAAGGCTTGTACTTTTTCAGAAAGTTTGATGGACTTCATGTGTACGCTAAAAATCTGCTCACGACCAACCAAATCTGGCAATCCAATGCCAATTTGACGGTCAAAACGACCTGGACGCATCAATGCAGCATCTAAAACATCAGCACGATTCGTAGCTGCTATCATAATAACGCCTTTATCTGTCGAAAAACCGTCCATTTCTACCAATAACTGATTTAAGGTATTTTCACGCTCATCGTTGCCGCCTTGCATTGCTCCACGACCACGAGCCCTACCAATGGCATCAATCTCGTCAATAAAAATAATACATGGTGCTTTTTCTCTTGCTTGACGGAACAAATCACGTACACGAGAAGCTCCAACGCCTACGAACATTTCTACGAAGTCTGAACCAGAAATCGAAAAGAAAGGAACGCCAGCTTCGCCAGCTACGGCTTTTGCCAAAAGTGTTTTACCTGTACCAGGAGGACCGACCAAAAGACAACCTTTTGGAATTTTTCCACCTAAATTTGTGTATTTTGTAGGATTTTTCAAGAAATCAACGATTTCCATCACCTCGTCTTTCGCTTCGTCTAAGCCTGCAACATCTTTAAAGGTTACGTTCACTTTACCGTCTTTGCTATCAAAAAGAGCTGCACGGGACTTGCCAATATTGAAAATTTGAGAGCCTGGTCCGCCAGCACCTCCACCGATGCGACGCATGATAATCACCCAAATCGCTACCAATAATAGTATAGGCCACAAAAAACCTAAAATTGCACCAATATAATCGTTGCGCTCATCGTATTTTGGTTCGATTGGCGATTTTGTAGTAGTATTGTACGCTGCAATATCTCTTTCAAAAGCATCAACGGTTTTCAAACGGTGAATGTAGTGTGGTGCAGGACCACCAAACTTGCTTTTATTTGCTTTTTTGTGACGCTCTAACTTCAAGCTGTCTGCTTTGATATAAATATAAGCATCTTCTTTATTAATGACTTCCAGTTTCTCAACGTCGCCTTTGTCTAATATATCTTTTACAGCAGACCACTGAATTGGTTCATTGTTGATGGACTGAAAAGAATATATGTTAATTCCAATCAAAAAAAGTGCTATTAAGCCGTAAATCCAATACGAACCGAATCCGTTACCTTTGTTTTTATCTTCCATATTTTTATTTTGAAAAAAATTGCCTTTGTGTTAAGAAAAATTTGTGTTAAATAAAAGTGTATGCCTTTAAGTCGCAAATCTTGTAAAAATATTTTAAAATTCTAAATTCTTTTATTCTAAATTCTAAATTCTTTATTTTAAATTTCAGAATCGAATAACTTACAACCTACGTATAGAATTTAGAATAAAAAAAATTTAGAATTTAGAACTCTTACAACCTACGTATAGAATTTAGAATAAAAAAAATTTAGAATTTAGAATTTAAATATCGTTATATTCTATAGTATCTGCGTCGCTCCAAAGGGCTTCTAATTCATAAAACTCTCTTGTTTCTTTATGAAAAACATGAACAACGATGTTAAAATAATCCACCAATACCCAAATAGAATTGTTTCCGCCTTCGATGTGGTTTGGACGAATACCAGCTTCATCACGCATACGCATACGAACACGTTCTGCGATTGCACGCACTTGTACAATACTTTCCCCTTCACACACTACAAAAAAATCAGTTGGGCGGTCGTGGATTTTTCGCAAGTCCATTCTTACGATGCGTTTGCCTTTAATGTCTTGAATAGCATCAACGATTAAGTCCAGTTGAGCATCGTTGCTCCATTCTGTATTTGCTATTGTTTTTACTTTAGAATTTGTCAAAATAATTTACCTTTACGTTTTTAAATAAATGAAAAGTGGAATTTTTAAGATTAAAAATAACTTAATAAAAAGAAAAAATAGGAGGAAACCACTGGTTTTCAGCGGTTTTTACATTTTAAATTTAGTCTTTTAAATTTTTACTTTTAGTTATTCCACATATAACTGGCAAAAATACAATTCTTTTTACTTTTGAATAGCATTAATAACACAATTTTTATCGGAAAAGTTTTACATTTTTACGAAACACTTCCTTCTACAAACATTTTGGCAGCAGAAATGCTTGATAGACAAGTACTTAGAGAAGGAACGACGATTTTAACTTTTAATCAATCGGCAGGAAAAGGTCAGCTCAATAACAAGTGGGAGAGTGAAGCAGAAAAAAATATTGCGGTTACGGTTGTTTTGAAACCTGATTTTTTGCCTTTGCAACAAAATTTTTTACTCAACCAAGCCATTGCTTTGGGTGTTTATGATTTTATACGCCTTTTTGTAAAAGAAAAAGTAACGATAAAATGGTCGAATGACATTTATGTGGCGGATAAAAAAATTGCTGGTATTTTGATTCAAAATTCAATTCAAGGACAGCAATTTCAGCACAGTGTTGTTGGTATTGGCATCAATATTAACCAAGCTATTTTCAAAAGTGATGCGCCGAATCCAACCTCTATTTTTTTAGAAACGGGTAAAGAAATATCGCTTTGGTCAGCGGTTGATTTCTTGTGTAAATATTTGGAAAACAGGTATTTGCAACTCAAAAGCAATCAATTTGATTTGATAAAAACAGATTATCATGATGTTTTGTACCGCATCAATGAATGGCACGGGTTTGAGTCCAATGGACATATTTTTCAAGGCAAAATAAAGGGCGTTAGCGATTCAGGGCAGTTGTTGATGCAAACTGCTGACGAAGAAAAATCATTTAGCTTTAAAGAAATCAAGTTCTTACCGACTTACGACTAAAAAGACTTACGACTATTTTTGACTTACCGACTTACGACTAAAAAGACTTACGACTATCACTTACAGCACCAATTTCATCTGAATATTAGCCCGTTCATAAGGACTTGGGCGGCTTGTAATGCGCTCAAAACCAAGTTTGTAATATAGACTAATGGCAGGTGTCAATAGGGTATTACTTTCCAAAAACAAGGCTTTTGCGTCTAAGTTTCTTGCTTTTTCCATTATAGCTTGCCCTAAAATCCAACCAATTCGTTTGCCTTGTGCTTTTGGAGAAACTGCCATTTTTGCCAATTCGTAATCCATTTCTGGATCATTATTCATTTTTATCAAAGCGCAAACGCCGACGGGTTCACCTTCATAAAGGGCAATTAAAATATGACCGCCTTTGTCCAAAATATAGCTTTCGGGATTGTCCAAAGCCTTGTAATCAGCTTCTTCCATGACAAAATAAGTCGAAATCCATTCAACATTTAAATCTTTAAAAATTTGTTTGTACTGTACATCGTACTCAACGATTTTGATGTTTTGATTTTCGCTCATTAATTATTTTAATTGTTTCATTATTTTAATTCTCTTCATTATTCAACAACGCTTCCCGTTCACTTTTTTTCAAACCTTTCACAACCAATTCGTAAGAATGATCCACCATTTCTTTGATAAATTTGTCGGAAAGAGAACCTTCACAATCAATGCCGTTCCAATGTTTTTTATTGAGGTGGTATGCGCCATCAATTTCAGAATATTGTTCCCGCAATTCGAGCGCACGCTCAGGATCGCATTTTAGAGAAATGACGAATTTTTCGCTGTCCAAAGGAATGAACGCAAAAATTTTTCCCATAACTTTCATCGTCATGGTAACATCATCAAAAGGGAAATCTTCGGTAACGCCTTTTTTTTCAAGGCAATAAGCAGAAAGGCTTTCTACATTCATTTTTACAAAATATTTTTTGCAAAAATAAAAAATAAATTTGTTCTTTTAAAATTTTGCAGGGTAAATTTTAGTTGCAATTCCTATAGTTAAATAGTCATCTCTAAATAAACACGGTTGTGAGATTTTGTAATCTGTTGATAATCAGGACACTAATGACTTACAACTTATTGACTTACGACTACTTACGCATTACTCAAAATCGAGTTTGGGAATTTTAAGTAAAAAATACTTCCAACGCCTACTTCTGATTCGACATAGACTTCGCCGCCCAAATGCTCCATTACCTTTTTGCAAGTAGCCAAACCAATACCCGTTCCTTCGTATTGGTCACGAGAATGTAGGCGTTCAAAAAGATTGAAAATCCGAGAAGTCATACTTTGTTCCATACCAATGCCATTGTCTTTTATCATAATGGTAAAAAAATCACCTTCGATGGATTTTATACCTATTTTTATAATTGGATTGAGATCTGTTTTTCTAAATTTAATTGAATTATTGATTAGATTTTGAAAAAGTTGGACAATTTCAGAGAAGATGCCATCAATTTTGGGTAAAGTATCGTGGTTAATTTCAGCTTCGTTGTTGGCGATAACAATTTTTAGATTTTGTTTTACAACCAACATCACATCGTTCAAATCAACAACAGCTATATTGTTTTTCTTGCCAAGACGGGAATAATCCAATAAGTCGTCCAGAAGATTTTGCATTCTTTTTGTACCATCTGTTACAAAAAACATAAATTCTTCGGTTTCGGTATCTAAGTTATTTTTCAGCTTACGCTTAATCATTTGGGTGTACATCGTAATCATACGCAAAGGCTCTTTCAAGTCGTGTGACGCAACGTAAGCAAACTGTTCTAATTCTGCATTGGTGAGCTTTAGTTTGTGCTGTGTTTCAAGCATTACCTTGTTCACTTGTTCAATTTCGACGTTTTTTTGTTCTAATAATTCATTTTGTTTGACCAAACTTTCTACAACATAAAATTGTTCTGATTTGAAAACATAAGCCAGTGCATATACAATAAGGTATAGAAAAAAATAACTTATAAGGTAGTAAGCGGGTTGATACAACAAAACACCAAGGTATTCTTTTGGATAGATTTCAAAAATATATAAAACACAAATAAAAATAAGGCAAACGCTCAACCAAAAATTACCAGATGTTTTGTTTGAAAAGAGCAGGGCAAGTATAGGCGTACAAACCAACCAATAACAGTTGTCCGAAAATAAGCCGCCAGAATAAGGTATGATAATGCAGAATACTCCAAAAAATACGCAACAAAGTAGGTTTGTACTCAAATTAAAATTAGCATATTTTTTGAATAAAAACAATAAAAAAATACTGAGAAGACCTGAGAGAAGAACAAAATAATTGATTGAAATGTCTAAAAATACGCCAACAATCGAAAAGAAGGCAACGCAAGCAACAGCAATTATATGTATCGCTACCAAAGCACGGGACTTGTAGTGTATATAAGGCGTTTCTTTGAACTCTTTTTTAATGAAATAATCTAAAATTCGTAACATTGACATTATTTTGTTAGTCTGTAAAGTCAAATACTATGCCATAAAAATCTTTGTTTTGAATAGAAAAACATAGAAAAAGCCAATTATTTAAATTAAAAACCAAATTTATATTTTAATTTAACTCATTTTTACTTTGTCACAAATTATATAATTGTATCTCTTTTAAGCAAAATACAGACGTACCCCAAGTGGTGTTTTAAAATAGAAACTACGAAAAGATTTGCCGTATCAAGTGTTTTTAGTACCTTTGCAATCTGATAAAAATATTATGGAAAAAGACTTTGAAACCTTCGGCAATAGGCTTGCCAAAATGGACAAACACATCTCGAAATGGGCGAGAAGAACCAGTGTTTCTTGCTATCGTATTTACGACCACGATGTGCCGCAATATCCCTTTGCAATTGACCGCTACGAAGCGTATTTGTATGTGACAGAATACCAAACCTCCTATCCTATGAATAAGGAAGAACACGATGCTTGGCTCGGAATGTGCCTGACGCAGATGGTGCGTGCATTGGATATTCCTTTGGATAACATTTTTTATAAAACAAGAAAAAAACAAAAAGGCGCAGAGCAATACATAAAATCTGATGATGAAGAAGGTTTTGAAACGATTGTCTATGAAAATGGCTTAAAATTCATCGTTAATCTTTCTGATTATTTGGATACGGGCTTGTTTTTAGACCATCGCAATACCCGAAAAATGGTTCTGGATATGGCAGAAGGAAAAAGTGTACTGAACCTTTTTGCTTATACGGGTTCATTTTCGGTCTATGCTGCCGCTGGTGGCGCTGCGAAAGTCGTCACGATTGACCTCTCTCATACTTATTTGACTTGGGCGAAAGAAAACATGATTAGGAATGAATTTTACAATCCTGACAAACATCAATTTGTACAAGCCGATGTCAAAGAATGGTTGGCTTTTCCAATGACAAATGAAAAATATGACATCATTGTGCTTGATCCACCAACTTTTTCTAATTCTAAAAAAATGTTGGACGTATTGGACATTCAGCGGGATCACGCTGTTTTGATAAATCAAGCTTTGCGGATATTGTCGCCTACAGGAACACTATTTTTCTCTACGAATTTTAGGCGTTTCCAAATCGAAGCAAACCACATCACTACTCAAAATATCAAAAATATATCAGGGCAAACCGTTCCGAATGATTTTAGAGATAAGAAAATTCACCATTGTTTTGAAATCAAAAAAGGTGAAAACTTAGTCATGTGAGAGATTAAAACGAAGTTTTAATAAAAATTAGTGAAATTAGGTAACTATTTACCATTTTTGCAATTTTTTACCACGGAGAAACGGAGAACACAGAGTGTGGCAAAAAAATTAGCCGAAGGCTAATTTTTTTGCCTCCGTGACCTCCGTTTCTCCGTGGTAAAAATAAAAAATCTTTGATTTTTTTTAGACGCTAAACAGTTACGAAATTAGATTTAATTGTTAAGTTACGATTAGTGAGAATTCGTTTAATTAGATAAAATTCGTGATTAAATTAAAAATACGCTAAGTTTTTACAAAAAACATGTAGCAGCGACATGAGTCGTTGCTTTGTAACAGCAAGATGACAAAAGCTTTAATTGAACTTCAATACCTTCCTACGGTCGCTTACTTTTCGCAAATAGCTCAATATGAGGAAGTTATCATAGAAGTTTGCGAAAATTATCAGAAAGGAAGCTATCGGAATCGCTGTCAAATATTGGGCGCAAATGGCGTGATGAGCATGAGTATTCCCTTGGAAAAAGGCAAACATCAGCAAACGCCAATTCGTGAGGTGCGCATCAATTATACAGAACGGTGGAACGTGCAACATTGGCAGGGCATTCGCTCCGCTTATGGTCGTGCGCCTTTTTGGGAATTTTACGCTGATTATTTTGAGCCTGTTTTTCAAAAAAAACATGAATTTTTATTTGATTTTAACTTAGAATTGTTCCAAATCTGTTGCAAATTATTGAAAATAAAGCCGCAACTGAGTTTTACGTCTTCTTATGAAAAAACAATTGACAACGCTGAAATTATAGATTTACGCAATCAAATCAAACCTAATCTTTCTTTTGAAACGAAAAAATATCCTCAAGTTTTTGAAGATAGATTTGGTTTTGTGCCAGATTTGAGCATTATAGACTTGTTGTTTTGTATGGGAAATCAAGCGAAAGGGCGGTTCTAAATTCTAAATTTAGGATTCTAAATTTAAGAATCGAAAAATAAGTAAATTTGATTTTAAAATTTGCGTAAGTATCAGTAATCCAATTGGGGTAATCAATTTTTAAAATACTATAAACTATTGTAAATCAGTAAATTAATTGACTCAAAAGACTTACTGACTTACGACTAAAAATACGCACAACGCACAGCTGACTTACGACTAAAAAAGACTTACTGACTTACGACTAAAAAATGTATTTAACCCAACTTTCATTATACAATTTTAAAAATTACGCTACACAAAGCATAGATTTTTCGCCTACGATGAATTGTCTGACGGGGCTGAACGGTATGGGCAAAACAAATGTCCTTGATGCCATATATTACCTATGTATGTGCAAAAGTCATTTTAGTACCAATGATGGGCTTTTGGTATTGCAAGGGGAAGATTTTTTTAGATTAGAAGGGCAATTTCAATTAAAGAATCAAGCGAAAGTTGTTGCTAAAATTGTTCCTCGCAAACGCAAAGAATTTGAGTTTAATGGCGCAGCTTATGACAAACTGAGTGAACATATTGGCAAAATTCCTGTTGTTATGATTTCACCCGACGAAACCGCTTTGGCAACGGAAGGTTCAGAAGAACGTCGCCGACTGATGGACAATTCACTGGCTCAATTAGACCAAGTTTATCTCAATCAATTGATGATTTACAACAAGATTTTGGAGCAGCGAAATGCACTTTTAAAACAGTTTTCGCAGCAAAATAACTTTAATGAAAGTCTTTTGGCTGTCTATGACCAGCAACTCTTAGCACCAGCTGAAATTATTTTTTCTTTAAGAAAAATATTTATTCAGCATCTGACACCTATTTTTCAAGATTACTATAAAATTATTTCTGGTGATAGAGAACATCCTGATTGTCAATATGTTAGCCAATTATTAGATGCTGATTTTTCAGAATTATTAAAAAAATCAAGAGATAAAGACCGCATTTTAGCGAGGTCAAACGTAGGGATTCACAAAGACGAACTTTCATTTAGTTTTGATGGAAATCCTCTGAAAAAATTTGCTTCACAAGGACAACTTAAATCTTTTGTTTTGGCACTCAAATTGGCGCAATACGAAGTCATAAAACAACGAAAAGGAACAAAACCAATCCTGTTGTTAGACGATATTTTTGACCGTTTAGATGCTGAAAGAGTCAATCAGTTATTGGCTTTATTGGCAAAAAAAGACTTTGGACAAATCTTTATCACAGATACTCAGGGCGACAGAATGGCACAAGTCATTGCCAAACATTTTGACGATTTTCACCATTTTGAAGTTGAAAATGCGACTGTAAAAGTGGCTGCAATTTTAGTAGCAAATAACCAGATAGATGACGGCCAAGCTCCTATCGTCGCATGACAGCCATCTTTGCCCTACATCGCTGTCACACGACGATAGGAGTTTGGCTGTGATGGCGTGAACCTTAAATATTGAACTTACGTCTTTTAAACGATAATTCCGAAATTAAAATACATTAAGTTATTTACAGCATAGATTTATCATGCTTAACTTCAATCTTCACTTTAAATAAAGAAAAAATGAATGAAATAATCCGTTCACACAAATTGCTAACTACCAAGCATTTTGCCTTTTACATTTTACCTTTTGCCTTTTGCCTTCTTTTCAGTTCTTGTATTCAATTTGAAAACAAATATTCAGCACTTCCGCCTGGCGTTTGGCGAGCAGTATTGAAGCTGGAGCAGAAGGATATGCCATTGAATACGCACTCAGCGAAGTTGAATGCAGACCCGAAAACCAAGCTCGAAGAAGTTACGAATGGCGAGTTGCCCTTCAACCTCGAAGTCGTCTATGACAGCAAAGATAAGTTTCATATTGACATCATCAATGCGGAAGAACGCATCAGAATTGATGACATTCGTTTGGGGAAAAACCGTAGAAATGCACGAGATACAGTGCGCATTAACTTTCCAGAATACCAATCGTACATCACTGCGGAGTTTGACGGAGGTGTAATAGAAGGTCGTTTTGTCATGCCAGCAAAAGGCGATTATTCGATTCCTTTTGTTGCAAAATATGGACAAGGACATCGCTTTTCGACCTTGCAAAAAACACCTTTATTGGATTTGACAGGCAATTGGGAAACGACTTTTGGTATGGGAGATGCACCCGAAAAACAGGAAAAAGCGGTTGGTCAATTTGTCCAAAAAGGAAACAAAGTCACAGGAACATTCACAACAGAAACAGGCGATTATCGCTTTTTGGAAGGTGAAATTCAAGCAAATAAACTGTATTTGTCTTGTTTTGATGGAGCGCACGCCTTTTTATTTGAAGGAAAAATTTTAGAAGACGGAACATTAATAGGTACTTTTCAAAGTGGAAAATCTGCCAAAACAATGTGGGAAGCCAAACGAAATGATAACTTCAAATTACGCAATGCTGAAACTTTAGTTCAAACAAAAAAAGGCTTTGACGAAGCAAAAATTTCTTTTGCAAACCCTTACGGAAGGATGGTTTCTTTGGACAACGACGAGTACAAAGGCAAGGTCAAAATCCTACAAATCATGGGAACTTGGTGTCCAAACTGTAAAGATGAAACCCGTTTCCTAAGTGATTTTGTTGCTCAAAATAAAGAAATAGCCGTTTTAGGATTGGCTTTTGAACGCCACAAAGAAAAGAAAAAAGCAGATGATGCCATTCAGAACTACAAGAATGTAATGAAAGCGCCTTACGAATTTGTCGTTGCAGGCTATGCAAATAAACAAGAAGCCGCTGAGGTATTGCCATTTTTAGACAAGGTTATGGCTTTTCCTACGACTGTTTATATTGACAAAAAAAATAAAATCCGAAAAATCTATACAGGTTTTTATGGGCCAGCGACACAAGAACACGCAGCCTTCAAGAAAGAATTTGAAGAATTTGTGACACTGCTACAGAACGAAAAGTAGTAGTGGCAACTCCTTGTAACGGCAGCTTTAGCTGCCGAATGTAACACTTAAATCATACTAAGCCTTGAAATTGAAGGCTTAGTATGATTTAAGAAACACAAAAAGCCTAAAAAAACCTAAAAATCAGTTCCATCAGCGTACCCATCCTTCGAGAGCGGAATCGCAATTTGCCGCAAAAAAAGCCTAAAAAATCCTAAGAATCAGTTCCATCAGCGTACCCATCCTTCGAGAGCGGAATCGCAATTTGCCGCAAAAAAAACCTAAAAAATCCTAAGAATCAGTTTCATCAGTGTACCCATCCTTCGAGAGCTGAATCGCAATTTACCACACAAAAAGCCTAAAAAATCCTAAAAATCAGTTTCATCAGCGTACCCATCCTTCGAGAGCGGAATCGCAATTTGCCGCAAAAAAAACCTAAAAAATCTTAAGAATCAGTTCCATCAGTGTTCCCATCCTTCGAGAGCGGAATCGCAATTTACCACACAAAAAGCCTAAAAAATCCTAAAAATCAGTTCCATCAGTGTCCCCATCCTTCGAGAGCTGAATCGCAATTTGCCACAAAAAATCCTAAAAAATCCTAAGAATCAGTTCTATCAGCGTACCCATCCTTCGAGAGCGGAATCGCAATTTGCCACAAAAAAAACCTGATAAATCCTAACAATCAGTTTCATCAG
>JAYWHK010000301.1:0-18075 GCA_043777755.1 Saprospiraceae bacterium | reverse complement strand
TGTTCATTAGTTTCTGCCTGATTTGTTAAGTTAGAATGTTTTGCGACTCTAAGGTAACATTTTTAGCGGAAACTTTTTTTTTTATTTTACATGCCAGGATCAACCCAAAGCGAAAAGAAAACACTGTCTAATTCTTGGCTTGCCCTGTTGATGGTTTTATAATGTAAAAATGAAGCATTATTCAATTCATCGTCAGTAACATAAGCAAAAGACGTAGCATGAACCTCCATTTTCATAGCCTGACTATTACTCTGTGTATGAATACCTCCATTATCATTAAAAATCCAAAAAACCATTTGGTCAGGCTGTTCCATACAATTACCATGCACGTTCAGTGCAGGATAATCGCCATATAAAGGGTTATAAACGCCATCAGCATTCAAATCGTAATAGTACGCAAGGCTTTTAATATTTGAGTTGATTGAAAACCCATGCACACTTTGAAAAAAAGGATTGCCTTTCGCTGGCCAACCTTTGATATTTTTGGGAATTTTTGTTTCAAAATTAACATCTATTACTTTGCCATCAACGTCTTTGTTGGCTTTGTTATAAGCATCTCTAAATGCTTGAATTTCAGCCTTATAGACTTCAAAATGCTTGTCCCAATTGGCACATTCTTGTGCTTCAATCATACCCATTTCATCTAATGGACCTGGCCACCAATCATTGTCAGTAGCACTGCGAAACATCGTACAAGCTGTTTTGATGTTGCCTCCAGCATCAATGCCACCCATCCAAATTCCTCCTGCAAAAATAGAGGAAACCTTTGGAACACCACTTGAAACATTTGGAACTATATAAACACCATTATTCCCTAAATCCCACCAAAGATCACCGCCACCTTGTAGGCGAGCTCGAACGTTATTGACTTTTAAGTCGGTTTGTGATTTGGATTGGGCGCACTCTTGAAAAAAAGTGCTAGTTTTCTTGGTGCTTTTCAAGTCCATAGGTTTTCCATGACTACCCATCGGAATGTAAGCAAAGGCTTCCATTGCTAAAAGTGCAAAAAATAAGAGAATTGAGTTTTTTTTCATGTTTAAAATTTTTTTGTTAAAAAGTGTAACTGTTTAGCAGCGTTGGTAAAATGAGCTTTAGCTCGTTGAAAATGCTATATCATAGATACTAAAACGCAACGACACTTTCTGTCACGAGCTAAAGCTCATGCTACCTGCTACCTAAATAATTATGCTCGCAAATTAAGAATATTAGAGAAAATATGCAAGTGTTCTTTAAGGTTTTTTTAACAAAAATGTGTGAATCAGGTATTTGACTGTGTGAATGATTTTTTTTATGAAAAAAAATAAAAAACATTTACCTTTGTACCATGATTCAAAGAAAAATAATATTGGCATCACAATCGCCTCGCCGTAAACAATTACTAGCAGAAGCTGGTTTTGACTTTGAAATAAAGGTAAGCAACGTCGAAGAAGATTATCCAGCTGACCTCAATGTACGAGAAGTACCTGAGTTTTTGGCACGAAAAAAGGCTCATGCTTCAATGCAATTCATTGAAAATGAAGAAATTATCGTCGCTTCTGACTGTGTGGTTATTTTAGAAAATAAAATATATGGCAAGCCAACAGACCGTGAAGATGCTTTTTACATCATCAGTCAGCTTTCTGGCAAGATGCACGAAGTGATTACGGGCGTTTGTCTTCTGAGCAAAGAAAAAGAAGTTTGTTTTTCTGGTGTGGCAAAGGTTTTTTTCAAAACACTAAGCGATGAAGAAATTTATTTTTACATCGACAAATACCAACCTTATGACAAAGCTGGTGCTTATGCCATTCAAGAGTGGATTGGTCTGACTAAAATCGCTAAAATCGAAGGTACATATTCCAACATCATGGGCTTGCCTATGGATTTGGTTTATGAGGAATTGATGCGGTTTTAAAACCCTTTCAAATCTTATTTTTCACCGCATAATCGACAGCTCTTGCGGTCAATGCCATGAAAGTAAGCGATGGATTTTGCGTGCTTACCGTTGTCATTGCTGCACCATCGGTAACAAACACATTTTTGCAAGCGTGAAGTTGATTCCATTCGTTGAGCAAAGAGGTTTTCGGGTCACGACCCATGCGACAACCACCCATTTCGTGAATATCCAAACCAGGTGCTTGCTTGGTATCTTTGAGCGTAATATTCTTAAAACCAGACGTTTGTAACATCTCGTCGGCTTGTTGCAAAAAATCTTTCAACATTTTTTCATCGTTTTCATCGTAAGAAATGTCAAAATGAATGGTCGGCAAACCGAAGGCATCTTTTTTATTTTTATCTAAAAAAATGTGATTGCTTTCTTTCGGTAGTGTTTCGCACATTCCCATTACAAAAATACTCCAAGGACCAGGCTCAATCAGTTCATTTTTTAAATCAACTCCAAAACCTTCGCCGCCACGCCACCAACTTGTGCGTTGCGCATCAACATAAACTGCATAACCACGTTTAAAATCCATTTCTTGTTTTTTCAAATTCCGAAACCGTGGCATATAGGCTGCATTCGGACGACGACCAGCATAATATTTATCGTCAAAACCATCTAAATTAGCATTGACTTGACCTCTGTAATTGTGAAAAGCAACGTATTTTCCAAGTAAACCATTGTCATTTCCCAAACCTTGTGGGAATCGACTACTTACGGAATTTAACAAAATCGCATTGGTATTTATCGTAGAAGCATTGACAAAAATGATTTTTGCATAGTATTCTGTTGTTTCATTCGTGATGGCATCAACGACGACAACGCCCGTTGCTCGTTGCTTTTTTTCGTCATAAATAATAGAATGAACAATAGAATTGGATTTCAAAGTCAATTTTTTAGTCTTTTCGGCAGCTGGCAACGTAGCAGATTGACTGCTAAAATAAGCACCATAAGGACAACCTCTATAGCACAAATGTCGGTATTGACATTGACCACGACCAAGTGCTTGTTGCTCTTTTGTCGGTTCGGTCAGGTGCGCACAACGCCCAGTAATTACTTGTCTATCCTTATAATTTTTGGTAATTTGACTTTGAAAATGACGTTCCGCAGCGTTCAATTGCATTGGTGGCTGAAATTCACCGTCAGGCAAATTTGCTAATCCATCTTTATTCCCAGAAATTCCAGCGAAACGCTCCACATAACTGTACCAAGGCGCAATGTCCTTGTAACGAATGGGCCAATCCACAGCGTAATCGTCACGCAAAGGTCCTTCAAAATCATAATCACTCCAACGCTGCGTTTGCCTTGCCCAAAGCAATGATTTTCCGCCAACTTGATAGCCACGAATCCAATCGAAAGGCTTGTCTTGCGCATACACCTGTTCTGAATCTTTTGTAAAAAGATGCGCAGTTGCTTCATCAACAGCATAACATTTTGATAAAATCGGATTTTTTTCTTTAAAATCCAAAGGCATACGCCCGTGATGTTCCATATCCCAAGGATTCATCATGGCAGTTTTGTAATCAGTAACGTGTTCGACCATGCGACCACGCTCCAAAACCAAGGTTTTTAAGCCTTTTTCACAAAACTCTTTTGCAGCCCATCCGCCCGAAATTCCAGAGCCAATGACAATTGCATCAAACGTATTCTTTTTTTTATGGTCAATGTTAAAGTTCATATTTTGATTTATTGAGTATTCCGTAGTCTAATTCCGTAGCGTCGGCATTAATGCCGACGCTACGGAATTAGACTACGGAATCACGCTACGGAAATTTTATTTCCACTTCATTTCTGTCCAAGTTTTTTGTTGTGCTTCATCTAAAAAAGTCCAAGTTAAAATTCGACTTTTTTTGTTGCCTTGCCCCATCGGAATCATTTTGGCATCGTAAACATCTGTTGAGCGCAAAGTCTGGTAAGCAGAATCCAAAGTACTTTCTTTTGAAACAATAGTAGAAAACCACAAGCAGGATTTGGCAAATTGTTCGCTTTGAACAATCATGTCGTGAATGAATTTTTGTTCGCCACCGTCGCACCACAATTCGGTATTTGTTCCACCAAAATTTAGAGAAGGTTTGGTTAGTTTTTTCCCTTTTAGATTGTTTAATTTACGCAAATTACCCGCTTGCGCTTCTTCTTGCGATGCATGAAAAGGTGGATTGCAAATTGTCACATCAAATCGCTCACCAGTTTTTATGCTGTTAAGCAAAATATCTTTTGGATTTTCTTGCAATCGAAATTCAACTTTTCCTTTCAAAATTGGGTTGTTTTCAGCGATTTTCGCAGCAGATTCTAACGCAATTGTATCAATATCCGAACCGACAAAAGACCAACCGTATTCTTTTCTTCCAATAATCGGATAAACGCAATTAGAACCAACACCAATATCAAGGCATTTGATGGCTGCGCCCATAGGAATTCTCCCATTATTGATACTGCCAAGATGCTCTGCAATATGATGAATATAATCAGCACGTCCAGGAATTGGCGAACACAAATAATGTGGCGGAATTTCCCAAAATTGAATGTCGTAAAAATGTTGCAACAACGCTTTGTTGAGCATTTTCACAGCTTCAGCATTGAAAAAATCAATGGATTCGTCACCGTAATCATTGGTTTTGACAAAAGGGCGAAGTGCAGGGCAAGTCGCAGTCAATTGTTCAAAATCGTACCTTGCACGGTGCCTATTTCGAGCGTGCAATTTTATTTTTTCCTGAGGATGTTCTTTTTTTGTAGAAAGCATTTTGATTTAATTATGGATTGCAATAGTCAAAATATTTTTTTTGATTACAAAGATAGTATTTTTTTAGCAAAAGCATTATCTTTGCCTATCAAAACATACGAAAATGCAAAATTTAGAAGAATATTACAATCATAAACTTATTAAAAATTTCCAGAATGAATATTCAGAAAAAAAACAACTTAAAGAACCCGAAAATTACTATCAATCCCGAACTTGACAAATACAAAGATGTTGTACTTTTTCCAGAAAAAGTTGCAGAAGCAAACCGTATTTTAAAAGAAGTTGGATTGCCAAAACAGCTTTTTATTAAGTAAAAACGCTGATTTTGCAAGCTATCCGTTCACCAAAGGCTTTACTTCCTTAGCAATCAACTCAAATGATTGCAAGAGTTTCTCATGAGGAACGCCAGCGTCCATTTGAAAAGACAATCTCGAAATACCACCCAAGGATTCGCTATGACGAAGAATCTTAGCAGCAACTTCTTCAGGACTACCAACCAACATTGCGCCCAATGGGCCAATCTGAGCATCAAATTGCGCTCTCGTCACAGGCGACCAACCTCGCTCTCTGCCAATTCGGGTGAACATTTCGGCATATCCTGGGTAATAATCTCTATATACATCGTCCATCGAATGACCTACGTAACCCAAAGAATGTAAGCCAACTTGCAGTTTTTCAGGAGCATGACCAGCCAATTTTCCAGCTTGTCGGTACAAATCAATCAAAGGGCGGAAGCGGTGTGTTTCGCCGCCAATAATTGCCACCATCAGCGGCAAACCCAATTGACCTGCACGAATAAAAGACTGAGGTGTTCCGCCAACGCCCAACCAAATCGGCAACTCCTCTTGAATAGGTCTTGGAAAAATCTCTTGATTGCGCAATGCAGGACGGAATTTCCCTGACCAATTCACCGTTTCATTTTGACGAATATTAAGCAATAAATCTAATTTTTCTGAAAAAAGTGCGTCATAATCGTTTAAATTCAAACCAAATAAAGGAAATGCTTCTGTAAAAGAACCTCGCCCAACAACTATTTCGGCACGACCTTGCGAAATCAAATCCAATGTTGCAAAATTTTGAAAAACCCTAACAGGGTCAGCTGCACTCAAAACCGTTACGGCACTTGTCAAACGAATCCGTTTGGTACGAGCAGCCGCAGCCGCCAAAATCAAGGTCGGAGCAGCATCTAAAAACTCTTTTCGGTGGTGCTCTCCAATACCAAAAACATCTAAACCTACTTGGTCTGCAAACTCAATTCTTTCCAGCAACTGAGCGATGGATTTTTCATTAGAAGTGGCTGCGTGCAAACCATTGTCGTTGCGGGCTGCCGAGGCAAAGCTATCAATTCCTATTTCCATATTTTTACTTTTTCTGCAATTTTTTACTTTTAAGTGTATGGACAAAATAAACACATAGAAACATAGTACACATAGTATTGAAAATCAATGTACTATGTGTACTATGTTTCTATGTGTTTAATATCAAATAATTTTGTCTTATTACTTATATCCAAAAAAACGTAGTCGTTTTAACAACCTTTTTATTGTTTTGTAAAACATGAAATTAAAAAATTTGCTTTGTAGCCAAAACAATTGCTATTACCTTTGTGCAAGCGAATAAAATTACTTTTTATTTTGCATTGACAAAAATAATTAATACTTTTATCCCAAATACTTTTTTAAATACCTATTTGGCTTCCTTTTCATGGAAAACAACAAAAAATGGAGAAATACAAGCAGTTTCATATCATCTTAAGAACCCTAACTTTACGTCAAAGCTACGAAGATATTATGCGTTTTGACAAAAAGACATTATACTATGGCATTCTCGGCACTTGGATTGCTGGAATTGGACGTTATTGGGATAATCCAAAAGTAGAGTTTTTACAAAAATTAGGTGTTGGTTCAGTCATTTATATTTTCATCATGGCTGCTCTGTTATATTTGGTAATTTTACCTTTTCGGGTAAAAAATTGGTCTTATATAAAGGTACTGACTTTTGTAAGTTTGACTTCTTTTCCAGCCATAATTTATGCAATTCCTGTTGAAAAATGGACTAATATGGAAAGTGCTATTGCCTTGAACAAAAACTTCTTGCTTGTAGTAGCTCTTTGGCGAGTTTTGATGTTATTTCGATTTTTCAAAGTATCTACCCGTTTGGCTGACACAGAAGTTATTACCGCTATGCTGCTGCCTATTTGTGGAATCATCGTAACGCTTACTCTTTTGAATTTAGAAAAAGCCGTTTTTGAAATTATGGGTGGTTTTAGAGATACAACACCAAATGACGGAGCTTATGCCGTTCTGAATGTACTAACATTTTTCTCTATGCTATTATCGCCAATTTTGCTTTGTTTCTATCTATGGGCGATTTATCATTACAATAAAAATATATCTTCTCGTTCAGAAGAAAAAATTGAATAAAATCTTCCATAAAATGGAAAAAACACAATATATTATGCAAAAAATAATACATTTAACATTGGTCGTTAAAGATTATGACGAAGCAATTGATTTTTATACTCAAAAATTGGATTTTGAGCTTTTGGAAGATACTGTAATGAGCGAAACAAAACGTTGGGTTTTGATTGCGCCAAAAGGTGGAAATGGCTGCGCTTTGCTATTGGCAAAAGCTGCAAACGAAGCGCAATTACAAGCCGTAGGAAACCAAACAGGCGGACGGGTTTTTCTTTTTCTTGAAACAGATGATTTTTGGCGTGACTTTAATAAATATTCAGAAAAAGGTGTTAATTTTGTACGAGAACCAATCTTAGAACCTTACGGAACGGTAGCCGTTTTTGCCGATTTGTATGGAAATACTTGGGATTTAATAGAATTAATCAAGCGTTAAAAATTAATATTAGCCAATTCTGGATAAGATGGCAATAATAAATATCCTCGTCGGAAAATGGTTTTGGGATTTTGTATTTATGCAAAATATTGAATACCAAGTGTTTGTAATATCTTTAATATCTAATAACCAATATCTGTTGTATATAGTACGTCATTATTTTGGAAAAAAAACATCAAAAACACATTTCGCTGACTCGTCCGAATTTAGGTAATTTTGGACGAAATGAAATTGCGCTTGTCGGAACACATTGCGATGTAATCAAAGATTTGTCTGATGATTTGATTGCCTTTTTTGAAAAAAAATACCAAATCGCTTACCTTGATGCGGCACACAACAAAAGCGACATTCCAAAGAAATTAGTCGCTGGTGCAGCAATTGACTTTTCAGACAATATTGATTATCAGTCTTTTAATCTAAAAAATACGTTCACTAATTTTGAATTTCGTCGCTTTTTTAATGATATGGATTTGTTGTTGGTGAATGGAAATCATCATGTTGCAGTGGAACAAATCGTTTTTATTGACGAAACGAAAAAAACATCTTTGCAAAAACGTTTGTCGCAATTGACAAACGTTCAATTGTTTATTTTCAAAGAAAAAAATGATGAGATTTTTGATTTTTTAAAAGAAAATATCCCCAATTGGGAGAAAATCCCTGTGCTACAATTGACTGATAAAGAAGCAATTGTTACTTTCTTTACAAAAAAAATAGGAGAAAAAAAACCACCTTTGTTTGGATTGGTTTTGGCTGGTGGAAAAAGCCTACGCATGGGAACAGACAAAGGCGCAATCACTTGGCACAATGGACAAGAACAACGCTACTATATGGCTGATTTGTTGCAAAAACTTGGTATTGAAACCTTTATTTCTTGCCGTGACATTGCACAAAAAAATGGATTAAATGCTGATTATCAATACATTACAGATTCTTTTATAGACTTAGGCCCTTATGGAGCAATTCTCTCTGCATTTCGTCACAATCCCAATGTTTCGTGGCTCGTAGTCGCTTGTGATTTGCCTTTATTAGACCTTGAAACATTAAACGAATTAATTGAAAATCGTGACGTTTCGAGTATCGCCACTACTTTTGAAAGTCCTTTTGACGGATTACCAGAACCGTTAATAACTATCTGGGAATCAAAGAGTTACGCTACCCTACTCTCTTTTTTCGGGCAAGGATATAGCTGCCCAAGAAAGGTATTGCGAAATACTAAAGTCAAAATCTTACAAGCAAAAAATCCTGAAAAATTAGTGAACGTAAATACACAAGAGGAAAAAGATGACCTCTCTAAATCCCGTATTTAGTACAGTATTTTAATATTTTAAAGTCTTTTTACGTTGTCTTTATTTTTCTAATAATTTTAGAAAACCAATTTGGAAAAAATCTTTTCATATAAATACTCGCCACTTCTTTTGTGCCACCTACGTAGATTTCTTCTTTTCCGTCCTCAATGGCATGAAGGATTCGACGGGCCAAAACATCAGCTGCAATGCCTCCTTCTTGTCCACTGTCCATAGAGCCTTGGGCTTTGCCGTTGGCGGTCAGTGCGTTTATCGAAA
Source organism: Saprospiraceae bacterium (assembly GCA_043777755.1). GTDB lineage: Bacteria > Bacteroidota > Bacteroidia > Chitinophagales > Saprospiraceae > CANHEE01. The sequence goes on along the minus strand of JAYWHK010000301.1, from coordinate 9,008 downwards.
TATTGGTTTTGATAAAACCTGGCGCAACGAGCAATACTTGGACGTTTTCTTTCCAAATCTCCGCCCGCAACGAGTCAAAATAACCATGCAAAGCGTGTTTTGCAGCAGCATAAGCCGAGCGGACTGGCGTTCCGATATAACCCAATACACTCGTAATCACCACAATATGCCCCAATTTGTGCAACAACATACTTGGTAAAACGGCTTTTGTCAAGGCAACTGTTCCGAAATAATCAACATCCATAATGCGTTTATCTACTGAAAAAGCAGTATCTTTGACCAAACTTCGTTGAGAAACACCTGCATTATTGACCAAAATATCAATTTTACCAACTTTTTCTAAAATTTTTTCAGCAATTTTAAAAACTTCATCGTGTTGGCTAACATCCATCGGAACAACCATGATTTCTTTTGCATTCGCACTACAAGCTGCCTTAACACGGTACAATTCCGTTTCGTTTCTTGCCGATAAAATCAGGTTTGCACCTTGCTCTGCAAAGGCTTTCGCCAAGGCTTCTCCGATTCCTGACGATGCACCTGTTATCCAAATCCTTTTTCCTTTCATAATTTTTTGCTTAAAAGTATTGTTCTTTTAGAATAAATAATTTTCTGTAAAAATAAGATTTTTTTATACACTTACCTATTTTAAACCTATTTTTATCAAAAAAAACGCCTACATTTTTGCAAATGTAAGCGTTTTTTTATGGAATTCGGGTTTTAACCCGAACAATATATCCTCAAAACGGGTTAAAACCCGTTCTCCAGATTATTTCGCACGAACAGAAATATCAATACGACGGTTTTTAGCACGTCCTTCCTCAGTTGCATTGTCAGCACATGGAAATTCTGGACCAAAACCTTCTGCACCCATACGGCTTGCAGCAACACCACGTTTTACCAACTCAGCCATTACTGTTTTTGCACGAGCTTCAGATAAAGCCTTATTCGATGCAGCATTGCCTACATTATCCGTGTAACCACCGATTTTGATGTTCACCGCAGGGAATGCAGCCATAATTGCTTTTGCATTGTCTAATTTTGCTTCAGAACCAGCCTTTAAAGTTGCTTTTCCTGTATCAAAATTCAAACCTTCAAAGTTAAACCACTTTGCTTTGTCGATTGCAGCGTTTTTGTCAGTGATAAAACCAATCAACTTATCTTCAACGCTACCTTTAGGAAACTCAATTTTAGTGCCACCAGGCAAAACGAAGTTAGATAAAGCCGCAGTTGCATCTGCTTTCATTTTTTCAGCATATTTTGCCAAAGAGTCGGTAATCATTTTTTGCTTATCAGCAGCCACTTTTTTCAAAGCCTCTGCATCAGCTGATTTGTCACCACAACCTTTGAAATACCACAAAGCCGCCAAAATACCCAAAGCACCAAGAACCCAAGGCAACCAATTTCCACCGCCTGCCGCAGCTTCTGTTACTTCAGTTGTTGCTCTTGAAGCTGTATTTGTTACGGTGTTTGCCGCTTGACGAACTTCATTTGTTACGTTTGGCGCACTTACATTTGCAAAGTTGCTCAATACGCTTTTTGCATCAAATTTATCAAAACCCAAAAGGCTTGAAATACCGCTTGGCAAAGCTGATTTCACAGCGTCTTGCTGTCCCATCAACATTTTCAACAAACCCGCTGCACCGCCAGAAGTTGCATTTTTACCCAATAAGCCCATCAAAATTGGTGCTGCCATTGATAAAATTGAACCCGCAGAACTGCTTTTTACGCCTGTAACGCTACCTAAAAGGTCTAAAATACCACTTGACTGATTGCCTAACAATGAAGATACTAAGCCTCCACCGTTTTGCATCAAGCTACTTAAACCTGATTTGTCACCGCCAGTCAAAAGCCCTGCGATATTTGTCAATGCCGAAGCATCGTGTCCACCGCTTGTAAGCATTTTCAACAAAGAAGCTGCGCCGCTACCATTGCCACTTGATGCACTCTGCATCAAAGTTGCCAAAAGCGTCGCTACACCAGAATTGGCTGCCATTTCAGTGTTGTGCGTGTTTTCTCCAAGCAAACCAGCAATCGTTTCGATTCCTTTTCCGCCAATAAGTGATTTTACTTCGTTTAATAAATCCATAGTTTAAAGTTTTTTAAAACACCATCAAAGATGTTTGTTTGATTAAAAAAATTATTGTTTACTGATATGATATGCACAACAAATATTAGTTATTGGATATTAATTATGTTGCAAATGTTTGATGTTCAATATTTTGCATAAATTCAAAATCCTAAAACTATTGGCTGTTGTATATTTCTAACTGAATTTGTACGCAAATGTAATGGATTCGTCACATAATTTATTAATATATATTTTTAAATATTTTCATTTTTGTGACGCCAATAATTGGTTAATCCGAATGGAACTATCAAATCCCATACACCGTACCAAGCTGCAATAAATGCCATTCCTCCTAAGCCATTGAAAAAATTAAATATCAAAATCAATCCCAACGCTGTATTGTGAAGACTTGATTCGATGGAAAGTGTTTGACAATCTTTATCGGACAAGCCAAAAATCTTTCCAGCATAATAGCCTAAAAACAAACCTAATGCGTTGTGAATCAATACAATAATAAATATTTTATATAAATGTTCTACAACATTCGTCCAATTGGCATACAATGCACCAAGTATAAAACTAAAAAAAATCAGTAAAGAAATAATGCTGATAGGTTTTTTAATTTTCTCAACCAAACGAGGAAATTTTTCATTCAAAAAAATGCCTACTACCAATGGTACAATTATCAATTGTGTGATAATAAGTAGCATATAAGAAAAACTAATCGAAAATGTTGCTGCCAATGTTTCTTGGTTGGGAACTAATTTCGACCACAAGCTATAAATCAGTGGTGTTGAAACAGCTGCAAACAAAACAATAATGGCATTTAATGTTACAGATAGTGCGATGTTTGCCTTTGCACGATGCGTCATATAGTTCGCCATATTGCCACTCGGACAAGCTGCAACCAGTACCATTCCCAACGCTACACTTGTTGGCGGTTGAAATAGGTATATCAATGCTATTGTAGCAGCAGGAAAAAAAATGTATTGACAAAGCAACCCTATCAAAACGGGCTTAGGTGTTTTGAATACGCTTTTGAAATCTTCTATTTTGATGTCAAGTGCAACACCAAACATCAGTAGCCCAAGCAAGGCATTGAGAAATTTTAAACTTTCTGGATTGAAATTGACTTTTACGAGGTCGAGGTCGTGCATTTAATTTGTTTACCCTAATTTTGATGCTGTAAAATTAACATTTTATTTTCATACCAACAAATGTTAGTTTATTTTTTACCAAATTAAAATTAAATTGTTATAAATAATATACATTAATATGTATTTTTAAAACAAATAATTTCGCATAATTCGAGTTGAAAAAATTAAAATATTAAAAATATTAAACAAAAAATTTATTTCACTATAAAAATTGTTTTAAAAATAATTCAATTTAACTAATTGAATATCAAATTTTTACGTTAAAATATTAAAATTTATTTTTATTTAAAAAATAAAATTTCAATATTTTAACAAAATTTGTTTTAAAAAATTTGTTTTAAAACAAATTGCATTATATCTTTGCATCATCAAAGAACAAGTGTTCTTAAAAATTTCAATTTTAACAAAAAAATTTACGCATCATGTCAAAATCACGTTCAAAATTTAACACTTTTTCAAAAGAGTACGCCCTTTTCACAAACATTCTAAATGGAAAAAATGGCTTCCGTTTATTGATGTTGGCTTGCTTACTTTACATCGTTTCAGAAAAGGACTTGTCTTTTTCTTTGGGTGAAAGACCAATCATTGACGCAGAATTTGAGGCTCAATTTGGTTTTTTAGCCCCTGACAATCCTTTGCCAATCGTAAAAAAGATAAAGCCAAAAGAGGTAGCTGTCGCTACGATGGCTTCTTATGAAAACAAAGAGAAAAGAGAAAAAATTACGGCTACCAAAAACAACGCCGCCAATAATTTCCACAACATTGCTTTTTTATTAGATGAAGATTTGGCAGATAGGCGTAATGTTTCACCAGAGTTTGTCCGTTACAAACGCACTATTTGTGAGAATTATGTCAAAAAATATACTGCCGTTGCGAAAGTCGAACAAGCAAAGTTTGGGATTCCAGTGAGTATTACCTTAGCGCAAGGTCTATTGGAGAGTGATGCTGGAGAAAGCCGTTTGGCAAGAGCAAGTGTCAATCATTTTGGTATAAAATGCTTTTCTGGGCATTGCAAAAAAGGGCATTGCAAAAACTTTACAGACGATACACACAAGGATTTTTTCATTGTTTATGCCAATGCTTGGCAGAGTTTTAGAGCGCACAGTGCATTTTTGAAGCAAAATCGCTACAAAGAATTGTTCAAGTTGAAAAAAAATGACTATAAAGGCTGGGCAAAAGGATTGAAAGCCGCAGGCTATGCTACGGACAAAAAATACGATGAAAAAATTATTCGCTTAATTGAAGTTTTGAAATTGAATAAATTGGATTAGAAGAAAGTTTTGACATGGTTTATATTTTACATTTATATTTTTAGCAAAAAAGCCACCAACGAGTTATTTCGTTAGTGGCTTTTTTGTTGTGCTTACATTGGTTTAAATCTTTACAACTTTTAATTGTTTTACTTGTTCTGCGGTTTGAATTTTCAAAAAATAAATACCGCTAACGATACTACTCACATCAAGAATTTCTTGGTTTCGACCTTCTTGTCGGGTTTCATTATTTGTAAATTTTTTCACAAGTCTGCCTTCCAAATCAATCAAATCAATATTGACATCGTTTTGATTTTTTTCCAGATTATAAGACAATGTAAAAGTATTAAACGTTGGATTTGGTGCAATTTTCACATTTTCTAACACTACAACCTCGTCTTTCACACCAACCACATCAGGATTAAGCAAACGATAAAAATATTGATAATAATTATCTCCGCTGACGACTTCTTCGCCTTCGAGCATTACGATGATATTGTTATTGGGCGCAATCGCTAAATTACCAGTAGTACCTTCAATCGAATCAATCTCAACAATTGACGTTCCAAAATTACCAAATTTTTTGTCCAAAACACCACTTGAAGAATAACGATTCACGGCACTGTAAAACACTTCACTTGTAAGGTTGTAACCTTGCACAGCCGTAACGATTTGGTTGTTTGCCAGTATTTTTAAATCTATGGCAAAAGTCAAATCTGCCTCATCGTAATTAACGCTTGTTTTTCCTTGTGCTGCAAAAGCCAAATCGGTAGAACCATTCACATTAAAACGAATCAACTCATTTTCAACCGAAACACCATCAAAAGTTGTTGTTAGTGCAATAATTTTTCCATCTTTTTGGACATCAATTCCTACAACAGTCGCCAAAACATCGCTGGTAAAACCTTTAATCTGTTTAATACCCGTAGAAGCAAAACTTGGGTCTAATTTTCCAGCAGGAGTCAATCGAGCGATTAAACCTTCTCGTAATTCTTCATCTTCGTCAGTGAAAAAACCACTGATGACAATTGAGCCATTTGTTGTCACTGCTATGTCTGTAATAAACTGTAGTGACAAAGCACTTGGAGAAACCCCAGAATTCTTAAAGAAACCCAATTCTCCAAAAGTTTTTATAAGCTCACCTTTGTTATTGACTTTGCAAACCATCGCAAAAAAAGTTCCCTCTAAGGCATCACCAACAACACCTCCAAGTAGTATATTGCCATCGGCTAAAGGTTGAATTGCTAAAGCGGCAGCTGACAAGTCAGCATCTTCAATCAAAGCAAAGCCATCTGTACCAAAAGTTTGGTCTAATTCTCCTTTAGTTGTGAAGCGATACAGATGAATACTAAAATTATTTTGCGAAGAACCTTCACCAATTGCTGAGACAAGTATTTTCCCATCGGCTTGGAGCGCCATTGACATAAAAAAACTTTCAGACCCATTAAATTCAATAAACGCTTCACCTGAATTATTTTCTCCAAAAGTCTTGTCTAATTTTCCGCTGGCATCAAATCGAGTGACTTTTATGAAAAATTCGTCTAAAACTTCGTCGTAAAAATCTACAACAGTGACAGTTCTGCCACTTGCGTCAGTGTCCATTCTTTTGGTTGGAAAACCAACTTCACTTGGAAGTGTGGCAAGTTCAATGAAGCCGTTTTTTCCAAAAGTAGTGTCAAATTTTCCGCCCGTTTGAGCAAAAACTGAATTGTTTAATAGTAAAAAGCAACTGAATGCTAACAAAAGTAATCTTTTCATGAGTAATTGGTTTAAATTATTTTTTAATTTTCTAAAAGACGCATTAAAAACAAAAATGGTTGGTTCTCTCTACTAAGAAAGTGTCATTGGCACTTCCATCAACAAAATTTTTGCCTTGTTATCCGCTTTTATTTCCAAGGATTCGATATTCCAAACACCAAAACCGTCACGTTTATTGAGTGATTGCCCGTTAATTGTCGCATCGCCTTCTAAAACAAAAGCATAAACGCCATTTGTTTTTGGGCTATTCAATGTGTAAGTTGCTTGTGCATCTTTGTCAAAATTCCCCATATTGAACCAAGCATTTTGATGGATCCAAACACCGTCGTCATTAGCACTTGGCGAAAGAATTTGAGCAAATTGGTTGGTCATTTTTGAAGTATCGAGTTTGATTTGGTCGTAACGAGGCGCAACGCTTTTCTTGTTTGGAAAAAGCCATATTTGCAAAAAACGCACTTCTTGGTCTTTGTTTTTGTTGTATTCGGAATGTGTAATGCCTGTCCCTGCACTCAATACTTGAATATCACCTTGTTTGATGACAGCGACGTTGCCCATACTGTCTTTGTGTTCGAGGTCGCCTTCGAGCGGAATCGAAATGATTTCCATATTGTCGTGCGGATGTGTTCCGAAGCCATTTCCTGCGGCAACAATATCATCATTCAAGACACGCAATACGCCAAAGTGCATACGCTCAGGATTGTAATAATTAGCAAAGCTAAAAGAATGTCGGCTATTGAGCCAACCGTGATTAGCAAGTCCTCTTGAATCAGCTTTGTGGAGGACGCTGTTTTCTTGTGTAACAGTCATTGTATTAGGAATGTGGTTAAAACCAATCACTTCGAGTGGTTTTAGTTCGTCAATATCGTTTTCGGCTAAGTTGGCAAAGGTTTTTGAAGATGTCATAATGCCCGTACCAAGCAAACCAATTTTCAAAAAAGATTTTCTATTCATAAGTAAGTTATTAGGTCTGTAAGTCAATAAGTCGTAAGTCAATAAGTCTTTTTAATTTATTGATTTACAATATTTTATTAGAAAATAAAAAATTTAGCTTTTAAAATAACGAATGACAAAAAATATTATTCTTTGAAAACGCTTATTTTTTTGTTTTTCCTAATTATTTCAATCCCAAAATGTTATGCGACCAAGTTCTCACTTCTTTTGCCAGTTCGGGATGTTCCGACAAGCGTTGATTGAAAGAAGGAATCATTTCCTTCAATTTCGCTTGCCATTCGGCAGATTGCATCTGCATTGGAAAACAACGGTACAACAACTCCAACATCACCGTTACTGCCGTTGATGCGCCTGGCGAAGCACCCAACAATGCCGCAATACTGCCATCTTTGGAAGTCACGACTTCCGTTCCGAACTCCAAAACACCACCTTTTTTGATAACCTGTACCCGTTGTCCTGCATTTGCCAAACGCCAATCTTCGGTTTTGGCATCGGGAAGAAATTCACGCAAGGCTTCCATACGGTCTTCGGTATTTTGGCTGACTTGTTCAATCAAATATTTGGTCAAATCCATGTTGTGCCACCACGCACCAAACATTGTTTTGATGTTGTCAATATGAATCGAAAGCGGCAAATCCAAAAGCGAACCTTCTTTCAAGAATTTGGTGGTAAAACCTGCATAAGGTCCAAACAACAAGGCTTTTTTGCCATTGATAATTCGGGTGTCCAAATGCGGAACTGACATCGGCGGCGCACCAACCGAGGCTTTTCCATAGACTTTTGCGTGATGCTTTTCGATTAACGCTTCATTTTCACAAATCAGCCATTGCCCACTCACTGGAAAACCTCCAAAACCATAGCCTTCTTCGATGTCAGCTTTTTCTAAAAGTGGCAAAGAACCGCCGCCAGCTCCAATAAAAATAAATTTGCTAACGACTTCTCTTTTCTCACCGCTGACTCTATTTTTTATAAAAATTCTCCAAAAACCATCATCAGTTGGGTCAATTTCATAGACTTCGTGTTCGAGAAAAACGTCCACATCGTGCGAACCTTTGATGTGTTGAAACATACTTCTGGTCAAAGCTCCAAAATCAACATCTGTTCCGATTTCCATTCGAGTGGCTGCCATTCTACCATTTTTTTCACGATTTTCCATCATTAAAGGCATCCATTCTTTTAGTTTTTCAAAATTTTCGCTGTACTCCATACCATGAAAAAGATGGTTTTGTATCAGTGCATCATATCTTTTTTTCAAAAAATCAACATTTTCATCGCCCCAAACACAACTCAAATGTGGAATCTGATTGACAAATACTTCTGGCGCATCAAAATAGCCGTGACCAATCAAATAAGCCCAAAATTGCTTTGATTTTTCAAAAGATTCCATAATTTTGATGGCTTTTGAAATATCCACCGAACCATCTTCTTTTTGTGGTGTATAGTTGAGTTCGCAAAGTGCCGAATGTCCTGTTCCTGCATTGTTCCAAGCATCAGAGCTTTCCGCCGCCACTTTGTCCAAACGCTCGAAAATCTCAATTTTCAAATCTGGCTGCAATTCTTTGAGCATAACGCCCAAGGTTGCACTCATAATGCCTGCGCCAATCAATACGACATCACATTCAATACGGGTATCGTTTATACTATGTGTTATTTGCATAAAATGGGTTTTTAGATTATTTAAACAAACAAATATACCACACTCCAAGAGTTTAAAACTCTTGGAGTGTATATACTCGATGTTCCAGTTTTTGAAATTTTAGGTATAAATTTTTTAGACACTAAAATTTTATAACATTTTTATAATTTTTATAAAAATAAAATATC
>JAYWHK010000300.1:0-18270 GCA_043777755.1 Saprospiraceae bacterium | reverse complement strand
GGCGTTCAAAATTAATTAGTATTATTTTGTCGTTGAGAAAAAAGTTATAAATAACTGACTATAAGGAAGTTATTTATGATTTTTTGAGCAATCGACTGAAAAAAATAATACTAATTAATTTAGCCCCAATACTTATGACAAATTTTCGTACAGAATTAAACCTTGATGTTGCCCGAATTGATTTGAACCACCACAAAAGTACCTTTTGTATAGGTTCTTGCTTTGCAGAACACATTGCGCAACGTTTGTCAGATGCGAAGTTTTCCACATTTGTCAATCCGTTTGGTATTGTGTATAATCCTATTTCGATGGCGGAGCAAATTGATTTTTTGTTGTGTGAAAATATTTTTACAAAAGAAGCTATTTTTCAGCAAGGAGAACTCTGGCACAGCTTTATGCACCATGGACATTTTTCGCAGCTCAACGCAGCCGAAACGCTTGATAAAATCAATATTTCGCTTGAAAATGCAAGATTTTTCTTAAAAAAAACAAATGTTTTAATTCTAACCTTGGGTACGGCAAATGTTTTTTTTCATAAAAAAACAAATAGAATTGTCGCCAATTGCCATAAAGTACCACAACAAGCCTTTGAAAAACAGCGGTTAGGAATCAACGAAATTGTGGATAAGTTGAATTTTTCTTTAAAAGAATTGAAGAAAAGTTATCCACATTTAGAAGTGATTTTGACTGTTAGTCCAATAAGACATTTGAAAGATGGCTTTTTAGAAAACCAACGCAGCAAAGCTACACTGCTTTTGGCAATAGACGAATTGCAAAAAACAAATGACTTTATACATTATTTCCCAGCGTATGAATTACTTTTAGACGATTTGAGAGATTATCGTTTTTATGAATCAGATATGATTCACCCAACACAACAAGCCGTGGATTATATTTGGGAAAAATTCCAATCTACTTTTTTTTCAAAAGAAACCTTAGCACTTTTAAAGCCTATCGGTCAGATTGTTAGTGCTGCTCGACACCGACCTTTTCATCCGACCTCACTTGAATATCAGAAATTTATTCAACATCAAAAACAGGAAATTGCTCGTTTGGAACAAGAATATCCTTATTTGGATTTTTCAAAGGAAAAAAAATGTTTCACGTAGAGAAAAGACACGCCTTTTCTCGCACTACGAGCACTGACCAAATATGGTTAAAAGCGTGCCTTTTCACTCCATATATTTTTGATAAAAAACACCTACGAAAAATTTCGTCGCCCATTTTTACCATTTCATCGAAATAAATGGTAAGGTAGATTTTTTTATAGCATTTTTGAGTTTAAAAAAGCAACCTTACCGCCAAGGTTGTATCTCTCCCGATATAATTTACTCATTTTTCAATTATTAAAACAAGGATTACGATGAAACGTCAAGCTATTATTTACCTATTCATTGCCTTTTCGACGCTGTCTTATGCACAAGATTTGGTCAAAAAAACATTAGAAGCCCAACGCATCAGTGAAAAAATGACGGTGGACGGCTTGCTGAGTGAAAGCTCATGGGCGACAGCTCCTGTTGCTAAAGATTTTGTTTTTCGCTGGCCCACACCAGGGAAAACAGCAACACAACGTACCGAAGTAAAAGTAATATACGATGATTATGCGGTTTATATTGGTGCGTATCTATATGACAATCAACCTGATAGCATTGCAAAAGCATTGACGCAGCGTGATAACAACAACAATGCCGATTGTTTTTACGTGCTTTTTGACACTTATATGGATGGTCAAAATGGACTTGAATTTGGTGTGACAGCTTCCAATGTGCAACTTGATACAAAGTATGCTATTGCCAACGCCAGTGGTAACAATGGAGATAATGATGGTGTTGACCAAAACTGGGACACCGTATGGAAAAGTTCTGTAAAAATGATGCCTGATGGTTGGGTGGTCGAGATGGAAATCCCTTATTCTGCATTGCGTTTTCCTAAAAAAGAAATACAGGATTGGCACGTGAATTTTAGCCGACGTATTTTCCGTAAAGGTGAAGGCGATTGTTGGAATCCCATCAAGGCGGAAGAAAGTGGTACAATTCGTCAATCAGGAATTTTGAAAGGTATAAAAAATATAAAAGCACCAATTCGTCTGCAAGCATCGCCTTTTTTAGCAGGATTAGGGGAAGTTTATTATGATAAAAATGGAACACCTAAAACTTCTACGGGTCGCTCATTTAATGCTGGAATGGATTTGAAATACGGTTTGAATGATGCTTTTACCTTAGATGCAACGATAATTCCAGATTTTGGACAAGTTCGTTCTGACAATCAAGTCGTGAATCTTTCCGCTTTTGAGGTTCGTTTTGATGAGTTTCGCCCATTTTTTATGGAAGGAACAGAGCTTTTTAACAAAGGAGGTTTGTTTTATTCTCGTCGGATTGGTGGTCGTCCGATTAATCGTTATCGTGCTTACAACCAAGTAAATACAGACGAAGAAATTATTGAAAATCCTAATAAAACACAGTTGTACAATACAACCAAAATCTCAGGTCGGACAAATGGTGGTACTGGAATTGGTTTTTTAAATGCTGTTGAAGGGGCGACTTTTGCTACTTTGGCAAATGTTGAAAACAAATCAGAGCGTTTAATCGAAACATCGCCTTTGACCAATAAAAATATTTTGGTAATTGACCAAAACTTGAAATACAACTCTTCAATTGCGCTCATTAATACAAATGTAATGCGCACAGGAAGTACTTACGATGCCAACGTGACGGGATTAAATTGGAATTTGAAAAATAAAAAAAATTCTTATTCTTTGACTGGAAATTACGCTTTGAGCCAAATTTACCAAGAAGATACGGTAGCTTTAGGGCATAAAATGAACATTGATGTCAATAAAATCAGTGGTAAAAAAACTTGGGGCGCAAGCTATTCTGAAATTAGCAATAGCTACAATCAGAACGATTTGGGTTATCAAACCAATTACAACGAGCGCAATTACAACGTTTGGGGTGGTTATAATCAATTTGACCCTGTTGGAAAATGGAACAACTATTGGATAAATCTTTGGTCTTGGTACACGACTTTACAGGAACGTAACGCTTTTAATAGTGCTGGTATTGGCTTAAATATCGGAGGAAATACTAAGAATTTCAACAATATGGGCATCAATTTTAATTTCAATTTGTTGGGTTTTAATGATTATTTTGAACCAAGAACGTATGATTTCAAGACGTATTTTAGGAACCCTGGCTATATTCAAAGCAATATTTGGTACAACAGTGACCGCCGTAAGAAATTAAGATTTTACGCCAGTACTTGGAGTAGGGTTTATGGAAAAGATGGACGTTTCAATAACAATACTTATGCTGGGACAACGTATCAGGTAAGTAAAAAACTTAGATTTGGTGTTGAAATTAGCAAAGAAACAAGCCGAAATGACAGAGGTTACACAGGAGTGAGAGATGCTGCGGCTGATGCCAATTGGGTGAAAACAGACGATATTGTCTTTGGAAAAAGAAATGTGAATGGTTTTGACAATAGCTTAAATGCGACTTATACTTTTAACAATAAAGCAAATTTGGTATTTCGTTTGCGCCACTATTGGCAACAAGTCAAATATGAAGATTTTATGTTGTTGAATAAAAAAGATGGTTCAATGTTGGAAACTTCATACAGCGGATTGGATAAAGATGGTAAAAATTTGCACAATATTAATGCTAATTTTTTCAATATTGACTGTGTTTTTACTTGGCGATTTGCACCTGGCAGTGACTTGTTCATTACTTGGAAAAATGCGATTTACAATGAAAATCAAGAATTATTGCAATATAATTATTTTGGAAATACAGGACGTTTGATTGGAATGCCGCAAACCAATAGCTTGAATATCAAGATGTTGTATTTTTTAGATTACAACGAAATAAAGAGGAAGTTAAATAAATAATTTTTTTAGTGAATGTTTTGATTGTCCCAAATTTTTGTTTCTACAAAAGTTTGGGATTTTTTTTACCTTTGCAAAATTTTTTATTTATGTTAAAAAAACAAGATATTCTATTGACCTTGGTGGTCATGTCTTTGTTGGGCTGTGTATGGGCATCTAACAAATCGTCTGAGGACAAAAATTCAGATGCTGAAAATACGCCAAAAATGGCAAAGAAAAAAGAAAAAACAGCGCAAGAACTCAAAGATGAAAACATTCGGGATAGTACTTCCGTGGCGTACTTGATGGGTAAATTTGACCCTGCCAAACATCCCGATTTTGTAAGAATTGCAGCCCGATATACAGATAAAAAAGAAGCCTATTTGCGAAAAGAAACGTACGAAGCCTTTGAGAAAATGGCAGAAGCTGCCGCAAAGGACAAAATTCAATTAAAAATCCTTTCTGCGACAAGAAATTTTGACCGTCAGAAAAAAATCTGGGAAGATAAATGGTTGGGTCGAATCAAAATCGAAGATGGTACAAATGCTGCAAAATCCATCAAAGATTCTAAAAAAAGGGCTTTAAAAATCTTGAACTACAGTGCTATGCCAGGCTCTTCTCGTCATCATTGGGGAACAGATTTGGATTTGAATTATCTTTCAGATGATTATTTTTCGCATGGACAGGGAAAGCAAATCTACGCTTGGTTGCAAGAAAATGCGGCAACTTATGGCTTTTGTCAGCCTTATTCTGATAAAAAAAATGGGCGTACAGGCTACAATGAAGAGAAATGGCATTGGTCTTATGCACCTCTTTCAGCTGGTTTTACGGCAGCGGCTAAGGCAAAAATGAGCAGCGAAATGGTCGTTGGTGGTTTTGCAGGTTCTGAAACTGCACCTGACATTGATATTGTAAAAAATTACGTTTTGGGAATTAATCCTAACTGTTTTGAGTAACTTGAAAAACGGAATTGTTGGTTTAAAGACGTAAAATTTAATCAAAGTATTAAGTATTTCTGTTGTTAATTGCGCTACGACAGAAATACTTAATACTATTAGAAAAATTGGATAATTGCGTAAAATTTTACATTCGCTCAGGCATTTCTATTCCCAAACAATACATTCCTCTTTTCAGAACAGTTGCGATGCAATCACTGAGTACAATACGGAACGCTTGTTCGTAATCTTCCCCTTGAAAAATCTTTACTTCTGACCAATACTTAGAGTATGTTTTTGCCATAGTATAACAATAAGCAGCAATGCCACTTGGGTCATATTCTGCGGCAGATTTTTCTATAACATTCTGAAAATCAAACAATTGTACTATCAAATCTTTTTCAGTTGGATGTAAATTGCTGTATGCTTTTGCCAATTCAAAATCAGTGTTTTCGCCTTTCGCACGATTCATAACACCCGAAGCACGAACATAATTGTATTGAATATAAGGACCAGTTTGTCCTTGAAAATCAACACTTTCTGCTGGGTCAAAAACCATTTTCTTCTTCGGATGTACTTTTAATAAGTGGTATTTCAAGGCAGCCATACCGATTTTACGAACAGCTTCGGCTTTCTCATCGGGAGCTAATTCCTTTGCAACGCCAACTTCTTCACTTTTTTGACGTGCGGTTTCAATCACTTCCGCTACCAAATCATCTGCATCAACAACTGTACCTTCACGGCTTTTCATTTTTCCACTTGGCAACTCGACCATACCATAACTCAAATGATACATTCCATCAGCATAAGGTTCGCCCAAACGCTTCAAAATCTCAAACAATACTTGAAAGTGGTAATTTTGTTCGTCCGCAACGACAAACACCATTTTATCCATTTTTAGCTCCGCATAACGAACAGGTGCCATGCCAATATCCTGTGTGATGTACAACGACGTTCCATCGCCACGCTGTACGACTTTGTGGTCTAATTTTGCATCTGTCAAATCAATCCAAATACTTCCATCTTCTTTTTTATAAAAAATATTTTTTTCGAGTCCAGCGTCAATTGTTTCTTTTCCTAATTTGTAAGTGTCTGATTCATAGTATATTTTATCGAAATCGACACCTAATTTATCGTAAGTAGCATTAAATCCTTCATAGACCCAATTGTTCATTTGTTGCCACAAAGCAACGGTTTTTTCATCGCCAGCTTCCCAAGCCAAAAGCATTTCACGGGCTTGTTTTCCCAGGGAGGAATATTTATTGAAATAGGTATTTTTATAAATTTCTTTAAAAAAATATTTAGATAATGTGTAATCATCATCTGAAACAAATTTACCTTCTTTAATATCTTTTTCTTTTTGCTGTTCTAATTCTTTCTCCACTTTGGGTGTAGCGGATGTTGCTAACCAAGTTTCTAAATAAGGTCTTGCCTCAGCTGTTGCTTGCCAAGCACTGTATTCTTTTTTGAAAACTCCTTCAAACATCACATAATATTTTCCTACAAAATGGTCACCTTTTGTATCAGTACTTTGCGGTGTCTTGCCTTCTCCAAAGAGTGTCCACGCCAACATAGATTTGCAGATTGCAATACCTCTATCATTGACAACTTTTGTTTTCACAACATCATAACCAGCTGTTTCTAAGATTTTTATACATGACCAACCCAATAATATGTTTCGGATATGACCCAAGTGCAAAGGTTTATTGGTGTTCGGTGAAGAATACTCAATCACGGCACGTTGGTTCTTTTTTTCGCCTTTTCCATAGTCTGTATCGAAGGCGATGCTATGCAAAAAATTCGTCCAATAGGCATCACTGATAGAAAGATTCAAAAAACCTTTTATCACATTGAAATTGCTGATTTCAGCAACATTTGCCTTCAAATATTCGCCAATCTCTGCGCCTGTTGCTTCTGGCGATTTTTTAGAAAGTCGTACATAAGGAAACACCACGCAGGTATAATCGCCTTCGTGTTCCTTGTTGGTAACGTCTATTTTGATGCTGTTACCAGCTGTTTCTTGTCCGTAAAGTTTCGTAACGGCAGCGGCTACGCTTTCTTGAAGTATATTTATTATATTCATAAATTATTAAAAATCAATTACTTATTTTTTTGCAAAAATCTAAAAAATCTCCAAAAGAAGAAATATGCTGTGTAGTGCTAAATCTGTTTATCAATTTATCCAAATAGTATTTTTCATCTACTGCTTTTGGAAAAGCTTTGGAGTAAGCTATATTTCGCTCTTGTAAAATCTCTTTCAAATAGGCTTCGTGAAAAGAAGCGTGATTTCGGAAATTTCTGTGGCTTGGCATTTGTTCAGGATCGTTTTCAGCAACGTTATAGAAGGAAATAAAGTTCTTCAAATCTTCTTTTTCTGTATTGGTTTTCAATATTGAGGCGTTTCCTAAAAACCAAGTTTCAATACATCTATTCTGAACAATAACAACCAATTCTGTAAAATTATTTAATGTAAGTTTTTGTTTCTCGATGAATTGAAAAACCTCATTACGCCTTTCTTCTACGCTAAATTCATCTGCGTCAAGACAAATAACCAAGTAATTATATTTATCAATATCGTTTATTTCTTCAATGGCATTTTTTAAATGATTGTACAACAAAGAGGGAAATCCTCCACCATAAAACAAGTAAAAATTTTGTTTTGCAGCATCGTAAGCATTCTCAATTCTTGTAAAATCTGGTAACAAATGACTTAGCCATTTAGGATATATTCGACGCTCTGTTTTCCCTTCTACTAAAAAATAAATGTTCATAAGGTTATGCCAGTTTGATATTCTTCTAATTGTAATAGCTGCATAAATCTATCGTGTTTTGAGCGTCCTAAATTATATTCAGATGCAGCGTGTGTTGTGATGATATTGCCTTTTCTCGTTACAATTTTCCAGTATTCAAATGGAATATTGTTGATAATGTACGGATGATGACTCGTAATTACAAACTGTAGGTTACGATTTGAGTTCAGAATCACTTTTGTCAATTCATCAATACAGTTGATGCCCAAGCTGTTTTCAAATTCATCAATTAAAAAAACTGTTCCGTCAGGACAAAGGTAAATTTCAGCCAACTGAAGGAAGACTCGCAACATTCCAGAGGACATTTTTGAAGGAGGAAGCCAAGATTCTGAATTTTTATCTTTAAAATATAATGTAATAAATCTAGCATCTTCATTATTGTCAAATTTAGCATCTTCAATTTGAGGAAAAATTGAACTAAAATTAGCAATAAGTTGATTGAATTTATCTTTATCAAATTTAAAAATAAAACATATTTTTTCTATTATTTCCAAATCGAAATTTTCTCTAAGTGTGACAATATCGTATTCTTTTGGCTTTTTCTTAAAACGACTACTATAAATTTCTTCTGTTAATTTTGATAAAGTAGTATCCGTAGCAAAGTCATTATACAAAATCCTGCTTAATCCATTGGCAATAGGAGTGATTAAATCCTCCTCTTCTAAAATATTGATGATACTATGATGTGTACTCAGTTTGAAAGTTTCTTGCCCTTTAAAAAAAGTTTTTTTATAATCTCTTTTAACAATATTTTCGCCATTGATACTGATATTTTCATGAATTATTTCAGAATTGCGTTCACCTTCCCATAAATAAGTATTCTCTTGCTCTTCTAAAATAATTTGCCACTGAAAGTGAGAATACATAATATCGTCATCGTTATATTCATCTCCTTCTGCTAAAAATCCAATTCGTTTTAACGCTTTCAAAATCTGCGTTTTACCAGCACCCGAAGCACCGACCAACAAATTGATTTTACCCAATTGCAACTTATCCAGCCGCCAGCCGCTGGATTTGTCTTCGTATGAAAATTCTTTGATTGTCATATTGTAATAAAACGTTTTCGCTCTTGTGAAAATGCAAAATTACAACTTTTTTGCAGATTTGAAAGGTTTTATACAAAAGGAATCCGCTAACTAAACATTTTTTGTAAGTTTTCAAAAATATTTTTTTTCAAAAAAGACATTTCAACGTTTAGAATAATAGCAGCAGCATGATAAATCGCTTCAATAGGTTCGTCTTTATCATCAGTTTCTAAGAAAAAATGGGTGGAAGGTACAAGTAGAACAGTTTGGCGGGCATTGCTATTTTCTTGCAAAAGGGCTGTGCCAAAAGAAAAGTAAAAACCATTGCTTATCAGGTTTTTTGCAATAGAAACATTGTTATTATAGCCATGAACAATCATCGGAACACTTGGTTTTAGCTTCTTTTTCAAGGCAATAAGCTCAGAAAAGGCTTTGACACAATGCACTACGATGGGTTTTTGGATTTCTTCTGCCAAACGAATGTGTTCGCTAAAAATCTCCAATTGGCGTTCCATCGAAATCGGAATCAATTTGTCCAAACCACATTCGCCAAGCATAAGGCAATTATGATGAAGCGCATCACTTTTCAACAATGAAAAATGATGCGCTATATTTTTTTCGTCCGTGAACCAAGGATGTATGCCTGCAGAAAAAGAACAATGCGCTGGTCTTTCTTCTTTTCCGACAATATGATTTTTTATAAAAAATACGCCTTCTCGTTCTGTTGTATGGTGCGTATGAAAATCAATAAAAGTACTAACGTTGATTTTGTTCACTTCTTTTTTTGAAATATTTATCAGCTACGACCAAAAGTCCAAAAGATTCAGCACTTTCTTTAGTTTGCGTAGCATGATGTGCGCCGTGCGCACGCAAGATGGCACGGGAATATTTGTTGTCTAATTGACGAAACCACTTAAAACGCTGATGAATATAGACATCGTGAATCAAAAAATAAATAATGCCATAAATTGAAATGCCAACGCCAACGAAAAACAACCAAAAATGACTGGTCATTAAGCCTGTCATGTAGCACGCAGCACTCGGAACGGCAAAAACCAAGAAAAAACGGTCATTTTTTTGGAAAAAACCTTCTGTTTCGTGGTATGGTTTGTGGTGATCTTCGTGCCAATCCCAAAGAAAGCCGTGCATGATGTATTTGTGTGCAAACCAAGCCGTAAATTCCATGCCAACAACGGCAGCCAATGTAGTAAGGGTATAAATTAACCAAGTCATATTAAATACATTGTTTAAGAAGTTTGCTATTGTTTATAATTGTTGTATTGTTTTGGTTTTCAATTAGTTAGAACCATTCCAAACAATAGCGAACATTAAATAAATAAGCAAACAGTGTATTAAATTATAATATTTTTTATTTAAAACACCTTTTTTTCAAAATTGTTTTATTTCATTGTTTCATTTTTTGAATCTTTTTTTCACGAAGCACTTTAAGTGAAATAATAAAATATTTTAAATTGAAGAACTTAGCCACGTGTAAAATTAAAACAAAGTTTTAATAAAATTAGTTAAATTTGATTTAATTTAATACATCACGATTGGTGAAATTAGTAAAATTAGTGTAAATTAGTGTTTAAAAAATACGCTAAGTTATTACATTAATTGTTGTAAAATATTGTAAATCAATTAGTTGAAAGACTTTTCGACTTTCGACTTTCGATTTTCTGACTTTCGACTTTCTGACTATTTACCCCATTTTCAATTCAATTTCAACACTTGTACCTTTTTTTTCTGCTGACAAAATCTGAATACTTGCGCCAATTTCCTCGGCACGATAGCGCATATTGTCTAAGCCGAAACTGTCATCTCGTTTGTTTTCATTGTTAAAACCTTTGCCGTCGTCGCTGATAGCGATTTTTAGCGCATTTCCTTGCAAACAAACAATCGAAATGGTCAGAACGTTGGCTTGTGCGTGTTTCACAACATTTTGAATGGCTTCTTGACAAATGCGGAACAGATTTAGAACAACATTCGGCGGTAGTTCATTCTCGCAATCTATATTTTCAAAAAAAGCAACTTCAAGTGTCGAATGTCGTTGCACATTGTAATTGATGTACTGCCGAAGGCGGTCAAAAAAATCAATCGGTTTGATAGAATTTTTGTTCAACGTCCAAATTGTATCTCGCAAACTACTCATCAACGACTGCGTATTGCTTCGCAAATGGTCAAAACGCTCTTGTAAAGGCTCATTTTCTTTTGGAATCTGCGTTTTTGCCCAATCCATGCTGCTGATAATGTAAGTGATTTGCGCGCCAATATTATCGTGTAAATCTCTTGATATACGTTCTCTTTCAGAAATAATCCGTTCTTGAATCTCGATTTGGCGTTTTTGTGTCCTAATTTTTCGTTGTTGGTAGTAGAAAATAGCCGCACCAGCCATTCCTAAAAAAAATAAAACGACCAAGGTCTTGAACCACCACGACATCCAAAAAGGCGCAGTGATTTTGATGGTCAATTTTGCCTCCAATTGATTCCAATGTCCATCACTATTGGCGGATTTTACTTTAAAAGTATAAGTGCCTGGATCGAGATTGGCGTAACGAGCAAAACGGCGATTACCAGCATTGATCCACTCTTTATCCACACCTTCCAATTGATATGCGTATTCGTTGCGCTCCGTATTCGTGTATTGCAAACCAACAAAATCAAATGAAATAGTATTGTTTGAAAAAGGCAATTCTAAATATCTTTTATACCAAATAGAAGTATCTGTTTTAAATTCATCGTCGTTGATTCTGATTTTGGTAATCAGCGGACGAGGTGTTACAGGATTTTCAGCAACAACATTAGAATAAAAATGATTAATTCCACCAACGCCACCAAATACAATCATATCGTCGCTTGCTTTGTGAAATGCGCCAGTGTTGTATTCAAATGCTTGGATTCCATCGTTCAGCCCATAATTCCTGAAATATTTCATTTGCGGATTAAAGCGAGAAAGACCTCGGTTGTGGCTACACCAAAGATTGCCAGCATTGTCTTTTAGGATTCCATAGATGAAATTATTTGCCAAACCATATTTATCATCGTATAGTTTTGTGCTTTTCGTAGAAGGGTGGTAATTGTACAGCCCTGTCGTCGTCGCAACCCAAAGCGAGTTATCTACTTCTACCAAAATGGATTTTACAAAAATTTTGTCAATGACATTCGTCAAAATATTATTTTTTAAAGAAAAAACAGCATTGTCTGAGCCAATCCAAAACATACTGTTGTGTTGCTCCAAGGTAGTGATATTAATTTCTTCTTGAAAAGAAAATAATGTCGTCAATGTAAGGTTTTTCGGGTCAAACTCCTGCAAAGATTGTCCGTTCACAACATAAAAAAAATTATTTACTCCTTTGCAAACCGCTTTTATATTCGCTGTTTCTTTAAAAATTTTCCCATCAATGGGCATTATTTTTTGTGTTTCTTTATTTAAAAAATCAATTCCTTTATTGTGAAAAAAAGCCAACGTATTGTCATCAACAATATTGGTATAAATATATTTGTGCGAAGTGGGAATTGTCGTCGGTTCAGGTTCTTTTACCACCAAATCATAAATGTCAATTCCTTTGCCATGTACGCCACAATAAAGCTCATTACTTCGAGTATCTTTGACCACACACTTTATTTGATAATAGTTGGGCGAGCGTAGGAGGTCAAATTTTTTATTGTTATAAATGGATTTATTCAAACCACTGGTGTTTGTTCCAATCCATAAATTTCCCGAATTGTCATACAAAAAGCATCGAATATCATTTGCTGACAAGGAAGTTGTCTTATTGGCATCGTAGCGGTAAAGATTTTTTGATTTGTTGAAAAGGGAGTAAAAAAACATTCCTTCGGGTGTTCCCAGAAGCAAATCGCTATTTCCTGTGGTTGTAATGGCATTAATGGGCGCATTTGAAATCTTGATTTGTTCAATCAATTCAAAACTACTATTAAAACAAGAAAGTTTGCCTTGTGCATCGCCAATCCAATATTTTTCTTTGAAAAAAATACTCGAAATAGGAGAGTTGAGCTTATTCGGCATTGGATAAGATGCCCATTTTTTTTCTACGGTATTAAAAGTGTATAATTTTGTAGGCGCAAAAACAAGAATCAATTCGTCTTTTGCCAAGAAAAAAGGTTTCGAGTTGAGCGCATCTGGCAATACAAACTTAGCGATTTCAGCCTTTTTTTTTACATCAAAAATAAAAACATTTCCGTTGTTATCGCAAGCAAAAAGTTGATTTTGATTGTTTTCAAAAATTGGCGTAATAAACCCTTTGCTTTTTATATCAAGCGTAATAAAATTGTCTTTAAAACGGTCATAAATAGACAATCCACCTTCTGTCGTAACCCATATATTTTTCTTAGAATCCTTGTACAAACTCTTTACATCGCCACTGACAAGACTTGTAGCGTCTTCTCCATGATGATGATAGCTGTGAAATTCATAACCATCGTAGCGGTTTAAACCATCAGCGGTAGCAAACCACAAGTAGCCCAAATCGTCTTCTAAAATATCTCGGACAGAACCTTGTGACAATCCTTCATTGACACTAATCCTTTGGAAATTATAGTCCAACGCTTGTGTAAAAACCTTGTTTTGACAAAAAAAACAAAACAAAAACAAAATAATTTTAATTTTTTTTCTCATAATGTTAAAAAAATGATAAAAATACGTCATCTGACGTATTGATTTACTCCTATTCATACTGCATCTTTGCATTGTGTTTGAACAGTTTAACAGGCTAAAGTTACTCTTTCCCCAAAAGACTTCTTAACTAACAAAACTCAACTCAAAAAACTTTCTTCCTCGCAAGAAGAATCTTAACACTAAAAACTTCTTAATTCGGAAATGCCTCACGATTACCAAGAAATTAACCAAAAAGTGAGAATGACACCAAAGAGCTAAATTCTTAAAACCAAACAACTTTATGCCCAAATCGTTATGAATTTTCCCCGAAACTTGTAGTGATTTGGGCTTTTTAAAAGCAAAAAATTTACCCTATATATACCCAATTTAGTAAATTCCAAAGAGAAAGTTTCATACCTTTTATAGAAAATCGTTAGATGAATTGTCCCCATCTGACGGTTTTTTTTGTGGCAACCGTAAGGGCGACTTTAGTCGCACACGCTACATTGGCAAGCGTAGCATGTGCGACTAAAGTCGCCCTTACAACATATCAGGCTCTGATTTCTGGCTATCATACTGTTTTAATTTTTTTGTTTACAGCTCAAACATACAAATTTTTTAGAGATTTTTTGGAAAAAATAAAAAATTACAATAAAAAAGCCGCAATGTCTGTAACGACATTGCGGCTTTTTACTTTTTTACTTACATATCCAACAAGAAGCCAATCGTAAAGTTAGCGTCCCAATCGAAGATGAATTGCTTACAACCTGTCGCTTTTGCTACGGCATTGTAAATATTCAAACCTGCTTTTTGTTTTTCGCCTTCTGCCTTATAATCGCCAGGAGCTTTCAAAACAGTAAAACGCTCTTTTCCGTTGCGTACTTGTTTTGCCAATTCAAAAGGAACACCTCCAATAATGAAGCAAATATTACGGTTGCTACTTGGAACAGCTTGGCATTTTGATTCCACTTCGCTCGCTACGGCTGCATCACTCGTTCCATTTTGGAAATATTTTGCACCGTAACTTTCTGATGCTTGTAAAGCACCATTTTTCATATACGAAATTTTGGTGTTACCAGACCCAATGTCCACCATAAAACCTTGGCTGCGATAAGCCTGTGGCAATGCTGCTTTGTAGCCATAACGCCCTTCTTGCTCAGGAGTAACGGTATTCATTACATAGCCCATGCCATTTAAGGTTTTGATAATTTTTTCGGTAACATCAATTTTTTTAGCACCAGAACTAATCACAAAATGAATTTCTTTTGGGCTAACGCCAAAAGCCAGCATATCACCGATGTAACGTTTTAAGCCAATTTTAATATCGTCGTCCGTTGCTAATTTTTCATAAACCAAACTTGCGCCATATTCGGCTTTTTCAAGTTTCCAGTTTTTAGCATTATCTACTCTGATAATAAATGAGTTAAAACCTGATGCGCCCAATTCTACCACACCTTTCAACTTGCCATTGACAGGCTCAGGAGGTGTGTAAGCAAAAGGAACACGCTCGCCACCAGTACTGATTTGCTTGGTGTCGGTGTTAGAAGTTGTGTTTCCACCGCTGTTGTTGTCATTGTATTTACTACGTGACTCATCAACGATTTCTGTCGTGCCTCCACCGTCTTTTTTATTCAACGGATTGAGCTGTGGAAAAAATTTGAATAGTGCAAAAACGATTGCACCGACGATTCCTAACGTAATGAGGAATCTTGAAAATGTGGTTAAACGTGCCATATTAAAAAGTGAAGCCTCTCCTAAGTCCTCTCCTGAGGAGAGGACTTGTAAACGTATAGAAAAGACTTGTTATTTTTTATTTTATAAAAATTTAAAGTTTTTGAAAATGACATTTATCATTTATCTCTGCGCTAAAAGTCCTTCCCTTTGGGAAGGACTTTTAGGATGGATTTCTCAATCAAAAAGCGAATCGTATTGATTGTTGCTTCTTGTACTGATATTAACGGGTGCTGCGCTTTCGTTGCCAGAAAGGAGCAATTCCTTTTCTTTGCCCAAAAGAAGCGATGCGCCTTCTTTTTCCCATTTGTCCAACATTGCCAAACCTTCTTCTTCAAAAACACCGTTTTGTAAGTCAATAGAGTTCATGAAATTACTCGAAACATCCATGAAACGTTCCATTTCACCAACTTTCATAGCAACCTCATCGTTCACTGTTTCCATTGCCATATCAAACATTGCTTTGCGGTCAGTATTTCCGTTGATGATATTGATGGCAGAAGTCATAGCAGAGTGACTCGCACGAATTGCGTTGCGTTCTTGCTCTTTTACACCAACTTGGTCTTTGATGTCTTCTTTCAAAATCTCAGAATTTTCATACATTTTACCTAAAACTTTGTATAAAATCTGCATTTTGTTGTACAATTCGTCCAAACGCATATTGCTTTCCTTCAAACGACCAGCACTACGGGCTTTCAAAACCATAATGGATTGGTTGTTTGTTTCTTTTGCTTTGTTGGCGATGCTAAGGTTGTTGCTGATTTGTTTCTCGTTGGTTACGATGATTTCTTTCAGCTTTTGCATTTGACCACGCAACATTCCGATTTGTTTGTTCATCTTAGATAGATTGTCTTCCAAGTCTTCTACGTAAGATTTCAAAATTCCGATTGGGTCAATCTGGACAAACATTCCTGTAATCCAACGCATGATACTTTTGTACATATACCATACGAGATTTCTCGCACGAGGATCAAGAATGACAAAAATAAGTGCTGCCAAGGCAGTCAAAATAAGCCCTAAATACAAGGTGTTTTCTGCCAATTTGATGAGCGTTGGCAAAATTTTGTTGAGCAAATATCCTCCTCCTAAGATAAGTCCGCCCATAAAAAGCATACCTGTAACGCCTTCGGGACGTTGCCAAAAGGTTTTAGGTTGCATTGGTGTTAATTCTGTAGACATGATGTGATGAAAATTTTATTAGTTAGCCCATCCTAAATCCTTCCCTGAGGGAAGGACTTCCCTTGTAGCAAATCGCTACTTAATGGAGAACTATTTTTTGTTAAAAAATTGGTTTTTAATGAATGTCAATAAAGTTAGCATTTTTTGGCGAAAATCAGGATTTATAAAAGAATAAATCGCTGCCAAAAGTATTGCCAGTATTATCAAATTGAATGCCATCGAAAATAGAGGTCCTATGATTCGCAATCCAAATACGACTGCAACAATAATCAATAAACCCCAAAGCAATTGATTTTTCATAATTTTAGTTTTTTTAGTTATCAATATTTTAATATTGTTCACTGTTCATTGTTATCTGTTCACTGGTTATTTAAGGTATTTTTTCATATTGTCAATATCTGCTTGAATTTGGTTGGTCAAAGAAATATATGTTGTATGAAAATCATTTTTTGTTTTTTCTACTTTTGCGCCCATTTCGGTGATTTGTTGTTTTGCATCTTCGATTTGGATTTGGTGTTGTTGAATTTCTTCTGTCAAACGCTTTATTTGTTCCGCTTTTTGCTTAATAATAGCATCTAATTGTGTTGCTTCTTGTTCTTTTGCAACAAGGTTTCCACTTTTTTGATTCTCCAATGCTTGTTGGAATTTCATTTCTTCATTTTTCAAAACATTCAAATAATGCGTACCACTATCCACCAATTTTGGTGCAGTTGCGCCCATTGTTTGCGCCATTGCATAAGCGGATTGAAAACGAGTTTGCTCGTCCATTGGCATTTTTGAAAGCGATAACAAAGAACCTCGAAACTCAAAATAGTCGAAACCTTCGATATTGTTGTTAGCCAAAGCCTGGGAAAGACTATCCATGACCTTATCGCTCACTTCACCTGTTGCATTAATTGGAGCGATGTAAGTTGGTGTTGTCACTTGCGTCGGTGTTGTCGTCGCTGTGTTATTGTTTGTTGTCGTAGGTTGCGGTGTTGAATTATTGGAGTCTTCTACGATGAAAAGCCCTTTGATTTTGCTAAAAATACCGTTATTAGTTGCCATTTAATGAGTTGATGAAATAAAAATTTTTTATTCTTACCGCTAAGGTATATTTTTTTTATAAAAAAACAAATAAATTACCTTTAAAAATGAAAAATTAAGTGTATTCTTGAATTATAATTAACCAATATCCGTTGTGGATACTTAGCGTTCCAACATTTTTAGTGTTTCCTCCCATTCAGGTTGTACACGTAAAAACGCCAATCCGTCGTGTGTTTTTATTTTTTCAACATCTTTTAAACCTCCTCGAATGGCACGGTGTAAAAAGTCAAAAGCGGCATCTTTATTTTCTAAATGCGCATGACAGCACGCCAAATTAAACAACGTACTCACATCAACTGGCTCACTGACCAAGGCTTTTTCAAAGGCAACTATCGCTCCTTTGAAATCAAATTCTTTGTATTTTTCGATGCCTTCTTTTTTAAAAGGGCTATTGTCCGTGCGCATATTCCAATTATCCCATTTATTATTTTGTTGTTGTGTTCTTTCCGCTTGACGGCGTTGTTCGTCACGGCGGTACTGCTCGTCACGCTCCCTTTGAGCTGATTCGTAATCATTGCGCTGCGGATTCCAATTATTGCGCTGACTATAGTTGTATTTTTGATTAAAATCTTCGTCTGATTTTGTCAAATAAATGATACCTTGAATAATTGCCAATAAAAATGCAAATTTGAATTTGATGCAAAGTAGAAAAATGAACAACATTCCCGCAGCAACGTTTCCAAGATAAAATTGATGTGTGCCAGCAAAACCAGCAACAAAAGCCAAAAAAGCAGCAGTATTTTTATTCTTCATTGTAATTGTGTTTTTAATTTTGTTAATATAAAACATTAACACTTTTTTTCAGTCAAAACGTTCCTTAAATAAAATTTGATAGATGAAATAACCTTTTTTTACGATAAAAATAACAATAAACGATACCAACAAATGTTGTCGTTTATGAGAGCGTTACAGCCAATAAGAATTTTTTTTACGATGCAACCATTTTAACTATTCATTTGTATAAATATAGTAAAATTAACAAATTTTTAAATTATATAAATATGCCATACTTAGACGAGTATTCAGG
>JAYWHK010000299.1:0-6471 GCA_043777755.1 Saprospiraceae bacterium | reverse complement strand
AGTATTATTTTTTTCAGTCGATTGCTCAAAAAATCATAAATAACTTCCTTACAGTCAGTTATTTATAACTTTTTTCTCAACGACAAAATAATACTAATTAATTTTTAACGCCCGCTTATTACATCATAAATGATACAGCAAACGCAAGTACCGTCAAAATCAATCCGTACATAAATACATTGTAACAAATGCTCAATAAACGGTATTTTTTAGCCAAAACAACACCCAAAAAGAAAATATCTTTTGACATTGTACTGTATAAAAAATCACGGTCATAAATCATTTTGTTCATTCCCCATTGAAAATCTTCTAAGGGCATATTGTAAAAATTACCAAAAAATAGCAAATTCGATTTTTTATTGACAATATCCTCTCTCGAAACATTGCCTTGTGTGATTTTTGGACGAGTGGAGAGCGTCGCATAAATCATCGAAACAAGCGATGTGATTAGAAAAATTGCTGTTGGTACAATGAGTTTTTGATGACCGTCCATGATGATTTTAGGAATCAACGTAGAAGCTATAATCGAAATACAAATCGTATTGATACTCAGCATCATATTGGCTTTGTGGTCAGCCAATGCACTGAGGTTATTGTGCGTCTGATAAGTCGTTTTGTACATGGTTTCTACACCACGACCTAAGGCTTTTTCTTTCGCCAATTTCATTTCTTTATCATCATCGCTGACGATACCTAAAAGCGTTTGCTGCTTTTCAGCTTGCTTAATATCTTTCTCCACCACTTCATCAACAGTGAGTGCTTCGGAAGGATTTAGTCTAATCTTTTGTTTTCGTAATTCCTTGATATTCTTTGCTTTACGCTTATTGTACAAGGCTTGTCCGATTGGCGTAACGTACTGATGTTTGAGTAAAAAACTAAGCTCAAAATCAACCCATTCTTCCTCAGTCATCGTAATGCCTTTGGTCAGCATCAATTCTTGACGAATCCGACTACTGCGCTCCCAATAGCTTTTTTTTCCCAGATGACTCATGTCTGCATCACAGAGGATTTTGTCGTAAAGAGATTTTGGATTGTGTGGCAATTTGGTTGCTAAAATAGCACTTTGTACAATTTTTATTTGCCCATCTTTACAACCATGTTTGCTCATAAATGCACCAGCATAATCAGCACTACGTTCTTCGTGACCTTCTTGACCTTTGTCATAACCAGTATCGTGAAACCATGCCGCCACTTGCAACAATTCAAGTTCGGGGCTATCCATATTGAGTTCGTCAGAAATCTCAATCGTAGATTCTACCACTTGCGTCGTATGAATCATATCGTGAAAAACATATTCCGCAGAAATTTGATTTTTAAAAAAATTACTGACGTGTTCTTTTACAGATTCTAATAAAGGCGTTGTCGCTGGCTGCATAGAAGGTTGGTCTTGTGAATGAATTTTAATCTTGTCCGCAATATTAATGCAATATTTCGGAAAAAAATAATTTGGCTGAAAAAAAATGCAATTATCGCTTTTACTTTGTCCGAAATACAGCTTTTTTGGGTGTATAACAAATTTACATCGAATTACAAAAATTTTGCCCTTGTGCAAGTTTTTGTAATTTCGAGAGTCGATAGTCGAAAATAAAGACTTATTTTTCGACTATCGACTCTCGAAATTACGAAAAATTTTAGAAGAGTTAAAAAGCTGTAAAAATAAACTGTAAATTTGTTATGCACCCATTTTGATGATATTTTTAAACTTCTTTTCTAAAAACGTTTTGTACACCTTTCAATTTTTTCAAAGCTCGAATCGCCAGCGTCAATTGATCCAAATTGTTAATCATCAAACTCACATTTGCTTCAAAAAAACCATCAGTTCCTTCGATTTTGAAAGAACGCATATTCAGTCCCAAAGCCGAAATATTGTGCGACAATTGTTCAATTACACCAATGCCCGTATCGACTCCTGTAATCACCATGTCAGCGATAAAGTTAGCATTAGGCGTATTGACCCATTCTGCTGATAAAATCCGATAACTATAATTGACATGAAGATTTTCGGCATTATTACATTGCAAACGATGAATCCTCATACCAGAACCCGTTGTCAAATAAGCAAAAACTTCGTCACCTGGCATTGGATTACAACACGTTGCCAAAGAATATTCATACTGCTCACCTGGCTGATTATTGATGATAAGCCTTGGTTTTCCTTCAAATTTTTTAACCGAACCAATGTCTGCCAACTTAACGCTTGCTTTTTCACCTTTTGGGAGTTCTGGTTCTACCAATTTGTTCCCATCAATTTTGAAACGCTTTAGCTCCTTCAAATTGATTTGATCCAAAGAAATAGCAAAATAAAAATCAAGCCTTGACTTGTATTCAAAGTGTTTGACCAGTGTATCTATATTGCTTTCAAAATCTACTTTTAACTGCTCCAACTTGCGCATCAACGTTTCTTTTCCCGTAGTTGCCTGCTGTTTTTTATCTTCTTTTAGCAACTGTCTGATGCGAGAACGAGCCTTTCCCGTTTTGACGATTTTTAGCCAAGCATCATTTGGTTTTTGATTTTTATTGACTAAAATCTCAATTTTATCACCATTTTGAAGCTCATAACTGATTGGTTTTCCGATACCATTTACCTTGACACCATTGCATTTTGAGCCAACTTCTGAGTGAATCGCAAAAGCAAAATCCAAGGCAGTTGCACCTTTTGGCAAAATAATAATTTCGCCTTTTGGCGTATAAGCATGAACATCTTCTATGTTCAGATTCGTTTTAAAATCATGTAAAAACTCTATCGGATCACCACTGTTTGACTCCAACAAAAATTTAATATCACCAATCCATTTTTCATAAACATCGCCTTGACTATTCTGACCCATACGACTGTTGTCGCTGTCCACACCTTTGTATTTCCAGTGCGCCGCAAAACCTTTATCCGCAATTTCGTCCATGCGTTCACTACGAATCTGTACTTCTACCAAACGCCCATCTAAACCCATTACAGTCGTGTGCAAAGACTCATAACCATTTGATTTTGGTGTAGTTACGTAATCTTTTAATCTATCGGGAATATTTGCATATACATCAGTTATCATTGAATACATTTCCCAACAGACCGCTTTCTCTCGCTTTCTTGGAACGTCTATGATAATGCGAATGGCAAAAAGATCATACAAAGAATCAAGCGGAACGTTCTTATTTTTTATTTTATTAGAAATAGAATAAATAGATTTTGGTCGCCCGTAAATCCGATAAGGAACACCAATTTCGTCTAATTCTGGTGTAAGAAGTCCTATGAATCGTGCAATATAATCTTGTCTTGCTGCTTTTGTTTCCTGTAACTCCTTCGCAATCTGCTTGTAAATATCAGGTTCTGTGATTTTCATACACAAATCCTGCAACTCTGTTTTGATAGCAAACAAACCCAAGCGATGTGCCAAAGGCGCATAAATATAGCTCGTTTCAGAAGCGATTTTCAGCTGCTTATCCCTACGCATTGCACCAAGTGTACGCATATTGTGCAAGCGGTCTGCCATTTTTATCAAAATAACACGAACATCGTCCACCAAAGTTGCCAATACTTTTTTGAAATTATCAGCTTGCGGACTATCAGAATTACTTGCACTATCCAACTTTGTCAAGCCATCAACAATACTCGCTACTTTAGAGCCAAACTTTTTTCTTAAAAAATCATTAGAAATATCTGTATCTTCAACTACATCATGCAACAAGGCACAAATAATAGACGTTGCGCCGAGTCCAATTTCTTCTGCACAAATTTTTGCTACCGCAATCGGATGTAAAATATATGGTTCGCCCGACCTCCTTCGTTGTGGAGCATGAGCCTCTACCGCAATTTCGTACGCCTTACGAATGTTCACGGTGTCCTCCTCTGTTATATTTACTTTGATAGCATCTAATAAACCTTGAAAAGCGGATTCTATAATCGCTTCTTCTTTTGCTGCAATATCCATTTCTAAGACTTCCATACGCTCGTTGCTTTAACTTTTTATAAAAAAATACCCATCAAATCGTTGGTCATTTGATTTTTTTGATAATTGATGCCACTAAAAAACTTGTAAAAGTTAAGATTGGTTTTAAATAATACCTGATTTTTGTTTTGCTGATGTATTTTTTAATAAAATAAAAATATTTTATAAATTACTCATAATCAATGAATTAAAAAATAAATATTGTTTTTTTATAAAAATTTATTAAAAAAATGCTTTCTCTACAAATACATTTCTACAAATGTACAAAAAAAAAATGAAAAATACAAGATTTTTTTTATAAATTTTACTTGCAAATTTAAAAAAAGCTGTATCTTTGCAAACCTTTTAGGAAGTTCATTAAAAAAAAGTAAGATTTAGTTGAGTAATTTTTGTAAAAAAAGAATTTGGCTAACTTTATATTTGCGGGCGTGGCGAAATTGGTAGACGCATCAGACTTAGGATCTGACGCCGCGAGGTATGGGGGTTCAAGTCCCTCCGCCCGCACTCTTTATCTTAGCGAAAGGCTAATTTAATATGAATACATTGATCAAACATTGTTACATCTTTCCTTTTTATTTTTCTTCAGAAATTTTTTAAATTTTAAAAAAATGAAGTGAAGCGATACCGCTTTGCTACAATTTTTTATTTAAAAAATTTTTGAATGATTGTTTTTTACTTAAAACCAAAAAAACTGTACAAGGGCTTTGATTCAAATACTTTAACAACAATCATTTAATACTTTACAACAATGCCAAAAGTAGAAAGACACGATATTGACACGCTCAATCTTTCTGTCACCGTCACATTAGAAAAAGACGAACTAAAAAAACGTTACAACAGCGAAATCAATCGCTATAAGCAAAAAGCTGCTGTTAAGGGTTTCCGTGCTGGAAAAGTACCTGAAATGGTCGTAAAAAAAATGTTTGGTGGTTCTGTTTTCCAAGACATTATTAACGAATCTATTGAGAAAGCTGTTAGTGGTTTTATTCAAGAGAACGCAGCTAATATTTTAGGACAACCTATTCCTTCTGTGGATTCTCCAAAGAATGAAGGCGTTACGCAATACAATATTGACGATTTGGTTTTCAAATTCGATTTGGGTTTAGCTCCTGAATTTGAAGTTAAAGGTATTGCAGCTTCTGACAATTACACCAAAGTATTGCCAGAAATTCCACAAGACTGGATTGACAATGCGTTAGAGTCTGACCGTAATCGTATGGGCGAACGCAAAACAACGGAGGACAATATTCAACTAAAAGATACTTTCAAACTTACTGTCAAAGAAGTAAAAGGCACGCACTTTGGTGAATTTACAGTGCTTTGCGAAATGCTTACGGAAGAAATGCAGGAAGTGTTTATGAGCCATAAAAATGGTGATAGCCTTCAAATCAACCTTTTTCACTTAGAAAAAGACAGCACAGAAGACCGTGTTAAGCGTTATTTCTTAGGTTTTGAAGAAGATCAAATGGCTACGGAAGTAAGCGAAATGTTTGACGCTACAATCTCAGAAGTTACACGTGTTATTGCGGCAGAATTAAACGAAGAATATTTCCAAAAATCTTACGGCGAAGCCGTTTCTACCGAAGAAGAGGCAAAAGCATTCATCAAAGGGGAATATTATAAGTACATGGACAATGATTCTTTTGGTTTGATGGTACGTAATATCCAAAAAGAATTAATTGAAAGAAACAATGACATTGCTTTGCCTGATGAATTCTTAAAGCGTTGGTTATTGTTTGCTAATCCGAAAAATACCGAAGAAATCATTGAAAGAGAATACAATTCTTTTGCAAAAAACCTTCGTTGGGATTTAGTACGTGACGCTATCAATGTGAAATTTGATGTTAAAGTATTGGAAGAAGATATTGTAGATATTTTCAAAGAGAAAGTTCGTCAAATGTATGGCGGACAAGGTTTTGACGATTCTTTAATTGCGATGTTATCTCAACACGTAATGAATGATGTAAAAACTAAAAACAAAAAAGAATACAACGAAGCTGTTGAAACGGCTCAATTCTTAAAGTTTTTCAAAGCGATTACCAATAATGTAACGATTACAGAACAATACGTTCCGATGGACGAGTTCAACGCAATTCGTACAAGAGAATTGGCATCTGCGGAAGCAGAAAGAGAATTACAACCAACAACTTTGGAAGATAATATTGCAGAATTTGAAGAAGTAGAATAATTTTCTTTTTCGATAATAAGTAAAAAATGGCTCACCTTCTACAAGGTAAGCCATTTTTTTTGGTGCGCTAATCAAGGACAATTTCTCTTTTCCTTTTTTATGATTTGTATGCAATCAGACTTTTGAAGAAAATACACACAACAGATATTAGATATTAAGATATTGCAAACGATTGATTTTCAATTAATTAGAACCATTTCAACAATAGCAAACATTAAATAACTAAAAAAACGGTATGTTTAATACATTGTTCTAAAAGTTTGTTATTGTTTGTAATTGTTGTATTGTTTTGGTTTTCAATTAGTTAGAACCATTTCAAACAATAGCAAACATTAAATAACT
>JAYWHK010000298.1:0-18354 GCA_043777755.1 Saprospiraceae bacterium | reverse complement strand
TTTCATGATAAATCAAGATTTTATTATACGTATTTCATGATAAATCATGAAAATCAGTCCAATCAGTGTTCTATTTTTTTCGGGATTTCATCCCGTTTTATGTATAGATTTATCAAGCGAGAACATTTTAACACTCTACTCATTCAAACTCCAATCATATTCTAAAAATTCAATTTTTGCATCTTTTGCTACTTTTACAGTAGAATATTTGCTTAAAAAGGTCGGAATATCGCTAAAATCAGCTTTATACCAATCAAATATTTTTGAAATTTTGACATTTTTTTCTGCCAAAACATTTGATTTTGAAATAATAAAAGACTTTGTTCTTTGCTCCAAGTAGTTTTGAACATTGGCTGCCGTAAATGCAGTATTCAAGAGTGGCGGACAAGATTTTGCAGCACAATTAATGGCAAAGTGAATCCGAGCGTCTTTGAAAGTTGGACGAATGATGTCATTTTCGATTTGATTGAGTGAATATTTCTGCCCACCCAACTCAATTCGTTTTACATCCCAAGGCTTGCCTTTGTCCAAATCTGTAATTTTTTTCAAAGGATAATTGTCCACTATTAGCCTGATTGTGAACAAGTTATAAGCATTTAGCCAATAAGCCAATTGCTCATTTTTTGACCATGTTTTTTGCGGTGTTGCTGCTTGAAACTCCTTTACGATGGTTTCCAAATCACTTTTTTTGATTTTTTTATAGGCAACATCGCCAGCTTTATTTACATACTTTTTCAAAAAAGCGTCGTAATTTTTGTAGCTTGGTTGAGCCATTAAAGTGTTTGTCACAAAAATCAATAATACTGCTAAATATTTCATTGTTAAAAAGAATTTTGATTTATTAATGACGCAAATATGGCATTAAAGTATCACGTAAGTATCACAGCAAACGAAGTTAATGCTGAATCAGAACCTTACCACTTCTAAAACGTTTTTTATCAAATTTTATTTCCCAAAAATATAAACCATTAGGATAATTATACAAACCAATATTTTGGTCATCAATGTTTTGTAAAATATTTTGAGATAATATTTTTACACCTTGTTGGGTGAAAATATTGATTTCGCCAGTTTCAAAGTTGCTGCCTTCAAGTTTAATAAAAAGCTCGGATTGTACTGGATTTGGAAAAATAGAAATATTTTCATTCTTATATTCCTCATCATTCGTTGTTTTTTCCTCACAATCTTTGTTGGTGAATTTTATAAAATTAGAAACATCTTTGTAGCATCGCAATTCTTCCAAATAACCATTTACATCATCGCAAGGAAAAGTAACAATCATTGGCAACACATCTCTGTCTGAGCCAATATTTTTAAGCAATCTAAATTCTGTGGCGTAAGTTTTATAAACACCATTGTTTGGTCGTGACAAATTTACGTATTGAATAGGAACAGAGAGTCCATTATAATTGTGGATACCAACGCTGTCTATTACAAACTTTACAGTATCATATTTTACTTGCGTTCCATAAGGATAGCTAAAAGCAAATTTCCAAGAATCGTTTTTTTTATTTTTTGTATAATCATACAAAAGCCTAAATTCTCCGCCATTAAAAAGATAAACTTTATCATTGTCTTTGCTAAAAAACAAAGTTTTTCCGATAGGATCGCAAGGTCTATATTCAAAAATGAGCTTACTACAAATTCTACCTTGGATAAGCGTATCTTTTTGGCAGATGGTCTTTGGGAATTTATCCAATGCTGTTGTCCAAATATTTTTATACGAATATGTCCATGTTGCACCAACAGGAACAAAAGGCTCTCCATTTTGAGCAAAATTTTTTTGTAGAATAAAAAATAAAGCGAAAATTGTAAATATTTTTCTCATAACAAATAGGTGTTTTATTTGTTACAAAGATAGTTGAAAAGGTAAAATTATACAACTATATTTTTTGGCGTTCATCAAAAAAATAATGTAAAAAAATCGTATAAATATTTGAAAATCAAACACTTATACGATTTTTTGCCAATAAAAATAATTTTATATTTTTTTCAAAGTAAATCCAAAAGTCGTTCCGACATTGAGTGTAGAACGTACATTGATACTTTGTTGGTGTGCTTCGATGATGTGTTTTACAATGGAAAGGCCCAATCCAGAGCCGCCTTCGTTACGGCTTCGACCTTTGTCCACCCGATAAAAACGGTCAAAAAGATAAGGTAAATGTTCTGCGCCGATGCCTTGGCTATTGTCGGCAACTTCTATCAAAATAGCGTCGTCCATTTCATAAAAACCAATGCGGGTTACGCCATTTTCAAGACCATATTTGATAGAATTTTTTATTAAATTCTCCAAAACACGTCTGATTTGTTCTTGATCGGCTTGTATTTTATGGTGATTCTGGGCATCTTCTTTGAAAGTCAGACGGATATTTTTCTCTTTCGCTTGCAAATCAAGGTCGTCGAAAACCGTTTCGACCAGATTTTTTATATCAAAAACTTGAAGATTCAAAATAGTTTTTCCACTTTCTAATTTTGCAATTGTTTCCAAATCATTGACAATAATTTGCAAACGTTCTGCATTTTGTGCAGCTTTCTGAACATAGCGTTGTGTAAGGCCTGCATCTTCCAAACCACCATCTAACAAGGTCATCAAAAAACCTTGTATATTGAAAATTGGTGTTCGCAATTCGTGCGACACATTGCCAACAAAATTACGGCGATATTCTTCTAAGGTTTGGAGTGTTTGAATTTGATTTTGGCTGTCCACGACCCAACGAAGAATATCATTTTCAGCATTTTGAAAAATCTCATCATCGTCGTCTTTTTTCAGACTTTCGGGCGTTCCTTTTTGTTTTTGAATGGTTTTGTATAAAATTCTAATCCTTTTATAGACAAAATTTTTAATAAAATAATAGATAATCGTATAATTTATAAGCAAAAGGAAGATAAAAAGGTTAAAAAGGAAAAAACCATTGATGCTAAATTGAAAATAAAGCGAAAGGCAATAAACAAGCATAGCAATCATCAATGTAATGAAAATTGCCGCCCAAAATGAAACCTGCCTTGGATTTGCATTGTGTATCATCTCTAATTAACTGCCTCTATTTTATAGCCAATTCCTTTGACTGTGCCTATATAATTCTCTCCAATTTTTTCTCTTAATTTGCGAATATGAACGTCAATTGTCCTATCACCAACAATGACATCATTGCCCCAAATTTTAAAAAATATCTCTTCTCTTGTATAAACTTTTCCTGGTCTGACGAGCAGCAAAGTCAATAATTCAAATTCTTTTTTGGTCAAATCAATTACTTGACCGTTTTTTATCACATTGATTTTTTCTTTGTCAATCAGCAAGTCGCCATAAGTAATCAAGTTTTCTTCGATGACTTCTACTGTTTGTTTTTTTTCAATTCGTCGCATCAATGCTTTGATTCGACTGACCAAAATACTTGGACGAATTGGTTTCGTCACGTAGTCGTCGCCACCAACTTCAAGTGCGGCAATTTGTGTAAAATCCTCTTCTCTTGCAGTCAAAAAAAGAATCATAACATCTTGAAAATCAGTGTTTTTACGCAACCTTCGGCACGTTTCGATGCCATCCATAGCTGGCATCATCACATCAAGCACAATAACATCGGGCTTTATTTTTTCTGCCACAACCATTGCCACAACGCCATTTTCTGCGGTATAAACTTCGTAACCTTCTTTTTTTAAGTTGTAACTCAAAAACTCTAAAATATCGGGTTCGTCGTCCACCAATAGGATTTTTTTCACTTCGCTCATTTCGTTCTTTTTCGTTCTTTATTAAATAACTTTGCAAAGTTAGGTAAATGTTAGAAGACCAATGTTAAGCCAAAATTAAGTTTTATTTTTAAGGAAATATCCTAAGACGCAAGATTGGAACACTGATTGAACTGATTTTCATGATTTATCACGTTTACAGTATTAAAAATACAAA
The DNA here is from genome assembly GCA_043777755.1 of Saprospiraceae bacterium. Taxonomy (GTDB): domain Bacteria; phylum Bacteroidota; class Bacteroidia; order Chitinophagales; family Saprospiraceae; genus CANHEE01. The sequence goes on along the minus strand of JAYWHK010000298.1, from coordinate 14,453 downwards.
GTTACATTTTTTTAACAAACATTTATTAGTAAATACTACAAGGTTTAATGTAATTTTGCGTTTTATTTTCAGTTAAGTTGAAACTTAATAAGCCAATCAACCATAAAAATTAAAAAAAAAGAGTAAGAACTTAGCCACGTTACAAAATTAAAACGAAGTTTTAATTAAATTAGTGAAATCAGGTTTAATTTTCAACATCACGATTGGTGTAATTAGTAAAATTTGTGTAAATTGGCTTTGCCGAATTTCATTTCGTGTTAAAAATAAATACGCTAAGTTTAAAAAAATTTAAAAAGATGAAAAAATTAATGCTTTTCGTAGCACTTTTCGCTACATTTACAACAATTTTTGCTCAAAAAAAGGCAAAAGGCAACAAAATCGCAACACCTTCCGTAGAACAAACTGACCCTGTGGCGCAAGAATTATTAGAAAAAGTTCGCAAAAAATACGAAAGTTACAAGACCTTAGAAGCGGATTTCACCTTGGTCATCGAAACGCCAAACCGTAAAAAAGAAACACAAAAAGGCAAAATGTACCAATCTGGTGAGCGTTATCGGGTAAATTTATCAGAACAAGAAGTGATTTGCGATGGAAAAAGTACCTATATGTACTTAAAAGCAAACAAAGAAGTTCAAATCAACGATGCTGAGAATGGCTCTGATGCCAATTCTTTTTCACCAAAATCCATGTTAAAACTCTACAATCAAGGCAATTATATTTGTTACAATGCTGGAGAAGGTAGTGAAAACGGCAAAAATGTAACTTTTATTGAAGTAAAACCTTCTGATAGAAATGCTGCACAATATTCTAAATTCCGCGTAGCTGTGGATAAAAAAAGCAACCAAATCGTTTCGATGTTTACAGTCAATAAAGATGGTTCTCGTTTCAAATTGAACATTTCAAAGTTTGTAAGTAATAAAAACATTTCGGATAGCCAATTTGTTTTTGACAAAGGAAAATACCCAGGCGTACACGTTGAAGACTTGCGTACAAATTAATATTCATCATTCATAGTTCATCATTTCTTTATGATAGCACAACAAGTTGCTCAAGCACTCTTAGAAATAAATGCTGTAAAACTCAGTCCTAATGCGCCTTTTACTTGGGCATCGGGAATTTTATCGCCTATTTACTGCGATAACCGCATCGTATTGTCGCATCCTTCTGCCCGTAGTATTGTAAAAAATGCTTTTGTAGAAAAATCACAACAGTTTGATTATGAAGTGATTGCAGGTGTCGCAACGGCAGGAATTCCGCATGGCGCATTACTGGCAGATGCCTTGGGCGTTCCCTTTATATATGTTCGTGACAAAGCAAAAGGTCATGGTCGCCAAAATCAAATCGAAGGTGAAGTAAAAGCAGGACAAAAGGTTTTGGTCATTGAAGATTTGATTTCGACAGGTGGAAGTTCCATCAAAGCCGTTCATGCACTCAAAGAATTTGGTTGTGAAGTGACAGGAGCTTTGGCGATTTTCACATACGGTTTTGCAGAAGCACAAGTAATTTTTGATGAAGAAAATGTCCCTTTGGACACGCTTTCCAATTATGATGCGCTCATTGACGAAGCCTTAAAACTAAATTATGTTTCTGAAAATGACCTCGAAACGCTTAGAAATTGGCGTTTGAATCCAAAAGAATGGGGAAAATAAAAGTTCATTTATTTATCAAACGCATTTTTCTCATAAAAAAACCGTACCTTTGCGGCAATTTTTAAAACGTACAGAATCACAGAAAGGCTCAACTAAGCTTTTTTCTAATGACAATAAAATCTATTCTATTGATTATCAGCTCGTTATTCTGTAAAATCTCTTTTCAGAGAACAACAAAGACGTAGTAAGTCTTGCACTAATTTTACAAAATAAATGACATTTGATGAACTCGGTCTATCCGAAGCACTCTTAAAGGCACTCAAAAAAGAAGCCTACACCACTCCAACGCCCATTCAAGCCCAATCTATTCCTTTGATTTTAGATGGTAAAGATGTTTTAGGTTGCGCTCAAACAGGAACAGGAAAAACAGCCGCTTTTTCTTTACCTATTTTGCAATTATTGGCAAAAAATCCACCAATTCAAGGTAAAAAACGCCATATTCGTGCGCTTATTTTGACACCAACACGAGAATTGGCACTCCAAATTAAAGAAAGTATTGATACGTATGGCGTTTATACGCCGATGAAAAACCAAGTTATTTTTGGCGGTGTGAGCCAATTGCACCAAACCAATGATTTGGCTCGTGGTACAGATATTTTGGTGGCAACACCTGGTCGATTGTTGGATTTGATGGGACAAGGTTTTGTCAATTTGCAACACATCGAAATTTTTGTTTTAGATGAAGCCGACAGAATGTTGGACATGGGTTTTGTCCATGATGTCAAAAAAGTATTGGCAAAATTACCAACACAACGCCAATCTTTGTTCTTTTCGGCAACTATGGCAACAGAAATCATCAGTTTGGCAAATACCATTTTGAAAAATCCAAGCCAAGTCGAAGTAACGCCCGTTTCTTCAACTGCCCAAACCGTAAAACAAGCGATTTATTTTGTGGATAAAGACAACAAACGCAAGCTTTTGGTGCATTTGTTACAAGATTCTGCCATTAAATCTTTGTTGGTTTTTACCAAAACAAAACATGGCGCAAACCGCCTTGTAACGGATTTGGAAAAAAATGGAATTACAGCAGATGCCATTCACGCCAACAAATCGCAAACTGCTCGTGTGCGTGCGTTGAGTAATTTTAAGGCAAAAACATTGCGTGTTTTGATTGCGACAGACATCGCTTCGAGAGGTATTGACGTGGACGATTTGACCCACGTTATCAACTACGAATTGCCAAATATTCCTGAATCTTACGTTCATCGTATTGGTCGTACAGGTCGTGCAGGAGCATCGGGCATTGCAATTTCTTTTTGCGACAGCGACGAAAGAGAATATTTGCGTGACATTCAAAAAATCATTGCCATGCAAATTCCAACCGTTCACGATCATCCTTACGAATCTGACGACAATGAGCCAATTGCTTATCCTTCTGTTCGTATGATGAATGTAGCAAGAAAAACAGCTCCTCTAATAAAACCAAAGGAAAAATCATTTAACCACAACAATAATAATACTAATAAAAACGCTTCTGGCGACAAAAAACATTGGCGACCATTTTCACATAAGGCTGGAAAAGGAGCAAATGTGAAAAAATAAAAAAAAGCGCAAGTGGTGACACTTGCGCTTTTTCTATTTTTTTATAAATAAAGTATTTTTCTATTGTTTTACAAATCTTTTTGTCGCTTGTTTGTCGCCACTTTGGATTTGGATAAAATAAATACCATTGCTGAGTGCTTGCGTTGGAACCGTCAATTGCTCGTTTTGAATATTTTTAAAATGCTGATTATGAACGATTTGCCCCAATTGATTGACCACATTCACTTGAATATCACTTATTTGCTCCAAATTCACCATCAAATGAAGGTCAGAAGATGTCGGATTTGGTGCAATCTGAAAAGAAGATTGAAGCGCAGCGTCAGTCGTAGAAACAGGAAGCATTGAAGAAAAATACTTTCTTGTACGTCTATCGTAAAAAGCATTTTGAGCGGCATCCCAATTCTCCCATTTCATAGAAGTGTATAAATCCGTTGTAGGATCAACTTGGTAAGCTATTTTACCTTCCACTAACCATTTTGAGGATACTTCGTCCCAAGAAAAGAAGTTCTCACTTGTGTATATACTTTTAGAGTTGTAAGTGTACAGGGAGCTATCGCTCTTAATATATTGCGTTGTGGTTTTGTCCCAAGCACTAAAAACATATTCTATATCATTTCCATTGGTATCAAATTTTCGCTTAATCCAATTTTCATTTGTAATTGTTGGTACATTACCAGTCCACTCAATATCGTATGATTTGGTCTGAATAGGATTCTTTGCGTTGTCCAAAACAATCGCTGTATCAACACCTGTGAGCAAATATTTAGACAATGCTGTTTTATAGTTGTAGCTTAAAAATTTGATTTGAACTCCTTTTTTGTTGCTTAATTCCTCATATTTACCGAATTTCTCCCATTTTCCAGTAGCTTTATTCCATAATTCTATCTCATAATAGGTTGGGAATCCATTTGTATCGTGGGTAACATTAATTCTTCTATCGAATTTTTCCCATATTTTCAAAGTTGGATTCCAATTTTCATATTCATTAGAAGTTTGGTAGCCATTGGCATCATACGTAAGATAAGTAGATTTGCTTGAATTTATCCATTTGTTTGTTGCTTTATCCCAAGTAAATGAAGAATCAACTTTAAGATTGCCATTTGGATAATAAGCAAAACCTCTCTTAGTACTATTTGTAAAAACTTTTCCATCAGTAGAGGTTTGAACTGTAGTAGTCAAATCTTTACCATCTTTGCTATAGGTAAAAAAATCTTTACGTGTTAAAAATGAGGTTGCTGAAAAACTGGTTTTGTCCGTTCTATAAATAGAATCATACTTGGATTTTCCGCCACGGTCTTCGTTGGCTTGATTGGTTTGTTTTAAAAACTTAGCATGATCAAGTTCTTCTTGGTCTTGCGCAACAGCTGCAAATAAGCAGCAAAAAAAGAAAAATAAGGTACTGATTTTTTTCATGATGAAAATTTTTTTTAATAAAATAATAAATTGTTTAAGAACGCAAATATACGATTTTTAATTTTAAAAAAATTAAAAATTAAAAATTAAAAATCGTTTTTATTTAATTGGCGGATTCAAGTAATAAATGCAACAGGGTCTAAATTATTTACTTGTTGAATAAAAATTTGTTGAGGAGATAGATAGTCAAATCTCTTCCTGGGTCTATTATTTAAAGCGTCTTGCACGTCGATTACTTGTTGTTCTGTAATGTTTTCAAAGCTCATTCCTTTAGGAAAATATTGCCTTACCAAACCGTTCAAATTTTCGTTTGCACCACGCTCCCAACTATGGTAAGGTTGTACAAAATAGTAGTCAATTTCTAAGGCAGTTGCAATATTTTATGTCGAGCAAATTCTCTTCCATTATCGGACGTTATGGTGTTCAAAAAGGGCTTCCAATCTTGTAGCATTTCTATTGCCACCGCTTCTACCAAAACAGCTTCTTTACTTTCTATTTTACGCATTTTTAACATCCCATTTACTCTGTCATTTATTGTTACCAATGCTCCTTTATGGTCTTTTCCTATGATTAAATCAATCTCTAAATCACCAATTCTTAGCTTTTCTTCTACAATACTTGGTCGCTCGCTGATGCCTACTTTTCCTACAATTTGTCCTCGATTATCCTTTTTTGAACCTCTTTTTTGACACTTTTTACTTTGTCCGAAGTTGCTTATACAATCCTCCGCCTTCCTTTTTATCAAGCCAAACATACTAATAGATGCGCTCCCACTGATACACAGGGTAGCTCTTTTAATTTTGATTCTCCTACAATCTGTTCGGGGCTATATTTTAATCCCAAATGCTTATCTATATGTGCCTTTATTTCAGCTGTAAAACGAACCTTTTTATGCTTCTTTTTATGCCGTGACTCCGTCTTTCGCTGCGCTAAATGCGCTTGATATTTCCCACTCTTCCCATCACGGTTACGACTAATCTCTCTACTGATTACAGATTTATTTCTGCCCATTAATAAGGCTATTTCACTTGTTGAAATATCATCTTGCAAATACGATTCTATATCGTATCTTTGCGCCAAGGTTAGGTGTCCCATATTTTGCAATTTTTGGTAGAGGAGCAAGTTAGTACATTTTTTCCATTCAACATAGGGGAAAAGATTTTTCTTTTCTCCTTACTGTTAAAAATGTGCTCCCTCCTATTTTTTTTACCACCATTGCATTTATTACTTGAATCTAAGTATTAATTTATGGAAAAAGAAGAAATTGAACTATTTTATCCCGTAAGTAAAGCCGCATGGAGAGCTTGGTTACAAGAAAACCATGAGTCAAAACAAGCCGTTTGGTTGATTTATTACAAGAAAAAAGCAAATAAACCATCACTTTCGTGGAGCGAAGCGGTGGACGAAGCACTTTGTTTTGGTTGGATTGACAGCACTGCAAAACCAATTGACGAAGATACTTACAAGCAGTTTTTTACAAAAAGAAAGCCTAAAAGCGTTTGGTCAAAGGTCAATAAAGAAAAAATCATACGCTTATCCGAAGAAGGTTTGATGAAGGAAGCAGGTTTGGCGTGTATCGAAATCGCTAAACAAAATGGTTCGTGGACTATCTTAGATGAAGTCGAAGAATTGATTATTCCCGACGATTTGGAAGCTGCTTTTAGTAGTCAAGAAGGTTCAAAAGACTTCTTTATGAGCTTGAGTAAATCTGTTAGGAAGATGATGCTATCTTGGCTCGTCCTTGCCAAACGTGCGGCAACTCGGCAGCAACGAATTAATGAAATCGTAGAGCGTGCCGCACAAAAATTAAAACCAAAACAATTTTAAACATCAATTTACACTTACTACTATGACTAAAAAAATTAATTAGTGTAAAGAAAAATACTTAAATTTCTTGTTTTAGTACATGAGTTTTGACTTTTAAATTTAGACTTTTACATTCCACTAAGTACTCAGATAAGCCTACCACCCTATTCCATAATCTTCGCCATGATTGCTCGAACCGCCCCAAAAACTACCATGTTCCCAATCAAAATAAATGGCATTGATAGGACCACTTGTTCGCTCTTGATATTGCAAATTGTAGCCCATTCGACCGAGTTCTTTGCGAATCCATGGCGGCATCGCATTGTTCAAAGTCAATCCGCCATTGCTGCGCTCGTGCTTTCCAAAACTCGAATACATTTGCTGCGTTTTGAAACTTGGAGCTTCACAAGCCTCTTGCACCGTCATGTCAAATTCGGTCATGTTGAGAAAAAATTGCAACAACAATTGGTCTTGTTCGTCACCTGCTTGTTTGGCAAAAGAAAGGTAAGGTTTTCCATTTTTCAAAGCCATAGAAGGTGTCAAAGTCACTCTCGGACGCTTTCCAGGAGCAACAACATTGAACGGATTTTCTTTTTCGTCCAAAACAAATGATTGCATACGTTGGCTCATGCCTACGCCCGTATTTCCAGCAATACAAGCAGGAATCCAACCGCCACTTGGCGTTATCGAAACCACCCAACCCGAAGTATCAGTTGCTTCTACGGAGGTCGTTCCAGCCGTAAAATGTTGTATAAAGTCCTCATTTACAGCGACATCTGATTTTGGAAAGTCTATACTCGATGTTCCCCAATTTTTCAAAACCTCTGTGAAAGGATTGATTTTTCCTTCGTAAGGATAAGGGTCGCCTGGCGTAATTTTAGGATTATTTTTGTCGGTTTGAATCAATTTTGCACGTTCTTTGGCATAGTCTTTTGAGAGCAAACCTTTCATCGGTTCTTCTGGTGCAAAAGCTGGGTCGCCATAATAAAAATCACGGTCAGCAAAAGCCAAATTCATTGCCTGATAAAGCGTGTGAATATATCGAGTAGAATTGTAACCCATATTTTTTAGGTCAAAATTCTCCAAAATATTCAGCGTTTGCAACATCACAGGCCCTTGTGTCCATGACTGCAATTTATACACATCAACACCTTTATAATTGGTCATTAAAGGTTCTTCAATTTTGACTTTCCAGTTTGCCAAATCTTCTTCGGTAATCAAACCACCTTGTTCTTGACAGCTACGAGCAAATTCTTTGGCAATATCTCCTTTGTAAAAACGCTCATAAGCGGCATAAATCGCTTCTTTTCGGCTTTTTCCTTTTGCCAAAGCTGCCGTTTCGGTTTCTACCAATTTTTGCAAAGTCGCCAAAAGGTCTTTTTGGACAAAAATCTCTCCTGCCGACGGAGCTTCTCTATTTTCGCCCAAATGTGGTAAAAATACTTTTTTTGAATACGGCCATTGCTTGATTTTATCCTTGCCATTTTCGATAGCGTTTGCCGTTTGCGCCTCTATCGGATAGCCTGCCGCCAATTGCATGGCAGGAGCAAAAACTTCTCGAAGACTCATCGTTCCGTATTCTGCCAACATCGTCATCAAACCTCCTGGCGTACCTGGCGTAACCGCTGCCAAAGCACCATATTCTGGCGGATATTTCATGCCTTTTGACTTAAAAAAATCAGACGTTGCGCCCGTTGGCGCAACACCAAGGGCATTGATAGCGATTACTTTTTTTGTTTTTGGATTGTAAATCAACGCCTGTGTTTCGCCGCCCCAACTCAAAACGTCCCACATCGTGCAGGTTGCCGCCAACATCGCACAAGCCGCATCAATCGGATTGCCGCCTTTGGTAAAAGTCATTGCACCAGCCGTTGCTGCCAAAGGTTTTCCTGTTATTGCCATCCAATTTTTACCGTGTAAAGGCGGTTTTTGAGTGCTTACTGGAAAATTATTGAACGATTGTGCGAGGCTTTTTACTATAAAAAAAATAAAAAGTATAGGGAGTATTTTTTTCATAAGTTTTTTTGATTTTCATCAAGTTTCAAAATAGATTTATTTTATTGGAAAACTCATCGCTTTTAGTGCATTCTGTCACCTCTAACTTCTAAGGTTTTGAGCATTTCAACTTCAAAATCCAAGTATTCTTGCCAGCGTTTTTTGACGACTTCTTCACCGCAATATTCCTTTGCCAAATCAATAAACAAACGGTAATGTCCAGCTTCTGACACCATGAATCGGTGGTAAAAACCACGCAAAGATTCTTCTGCAATGTCTAAAGAAAGTAAGCGAAAACGCTCACAACTTCGTGCTTCGATAAGCGCAAAAGTCAACAATTTCTCTAATAAACGGTCTTCTCGGGAGCCGCCTTTGTGCTGAAATGCCAATAACGCATTGACATACAAGTCTTTGCGTTGCAATCCTAATTTCAAACCACGTTTGTCCATTTCTGCCAACACTTGCCTAAAATGACCCCATTCTTCGGTCACTACGGGCGCAATTTCTCTTACCAAACGCTCTTTTTCAGGATATTGCTGAATCAAAGAAATGCCAGACATCGCAGCTTTTTGTTCACAATAAGCATGGTCAGTCAAAATGTCTTCAAGACTTACTTCCGCTAAATTTACCCAACGAGGGTCAGTTGGTAATTTCAAACCCAACTTAAAACTATTTTCTTTTAACATAAAATAAAACGCTGATTGATGCTCAATAAGTTTTTGAAAAACTATATGAGTTTGTTATTTTTCAAAATTGCTATTACTTCTTGCTCCGACAAACTGACAATATTGCTTATCAATGGAATAGAAAGCTCATTATTGAAGGCATTTATAACAACATTTATTTTGTCTTGTTCAATTCCTTGTTCAATTCCTTGCTCAATTCCTTGTTCAATTCCTTGCTCAATTCCTTGTTCAATTCCTTGCTGGAATCTTAAATCTTTTGTTATATCGTAATTTATTGACATGATAGAAAGTTGTTTAGTGATTTCTGGCTGTAAGTTACGGAGATTTGATAAAATTTCCAACTGCATGATGTATTTTTGCAGTTTACGTTTATTTTTTGTTTTATTTTTTAGAGAAGTTAGTATTTTTTTGATGACCTCTGCTTTGTTTTCTTTTTTGAAATTAGCTAAAATGGACAATATAATTTCTTCTGGTTGGTCGCTATTTACAAACAATTCGTAATCAATAGCGTTTATGGCAATGACCTCATAGCTAAAACGAAGATTGGATAAATCAACAGCTGTTTCTGCTGTCCATTTTCCAGCGCCAAGGTATATAACGTATTGCTTTACAGGCATTTCGTACTTCTCATAAAAAAGTGCGTAGTACACCAGTAATCGCTCTAACATTTTTTTGTGTACTTCGGACTGAAACTCTAAATGAAACAGTTTCCTAACAAAATCTACTGCATCAATACCGCTTTTTAGAAAATCAGCTCGTCGCTCGATGGTTCGAGGAACAGCACTTGATATATTCTCAATACTTGACGCATCTATGCCAAGCAGTTTTTGAAGAATTGGCGTTCCCAATTTCTCAATTGTTTCTTTTATTATTTTGTCATAATCCTGATGTTGATTCATAGTGTTGTATGTTGTAATTTTTGACAAAAATAGAAAAAAATTATAATTCTCTTATTTTTTTACCAAAAAAAAGCGTTGATGTTTGACCACCAACGCTTTTACTTTTATATTTACCTTATTTTACTCAATGATTAACATCTTTTTTGCAGCAGTATTTGTTGCCGTTGAGAGTTGATAATAAATCACACCACTCACGCCAATATCCGTTTTGCTGATGCTGATTTGATTGATTCCTTTTTTGTATTCTCCAGAAAACTGTTTGATGATGCGTCCTGTGATGTCCGTCAAAATCAATGTTGCTTGCTGTGTCGTTGGCAATTGGAATGTAATCGTTGTTTGTTGTCCAAATGGATTCGGTTGATTTTGGTACAATTCAAAGATTGGCGTTGAAATATTGTTGCCAAATTTGAATGTTACTCGTTTGTTTTCACCCGAAGTTGTATAGATTTCATTTGAAAGAACAGATGAACCTGCCGAAATTGCTTCTGCCAAATCTACGTTTTGTTTTGCTCTAAAAGTCAAAGAGAAAAGTTGTTCTGTTGAGGCTGCTCCATTCCAACTTGTGGTCAAAACGCCTTTTTCTAAAAGTGCAAAATTTTCTTCATTTCCATTGATTTTCACCAATTCTAATTTATTTTTATCATAAATTAACGTAAATTGATAACCTTCGATGTTTTTAAAATCTTCATTTTGAAAATTCAAGGTAACGATTTCGCCAGATTTTGCTGAGTTTGTATTGACATTAAAATAAACACTTTCCACTTCGCCACGTCCGCCAGCATTGCCCGTAGCACTTGACACTTTTGCATTGCCGCTTACATCACCGATTTTTACAGCGACAAAATCAGCACTTGTAGCCGTTTGTAAATTGCTAAAAGTTTTTTTACCTGTCAAATTTTTAATCCAAGCCGTTTGGATTGGGTCGTAATTTTGACCAAGTTCCACAAATCTCCATGATGTATTTTTACTAAAATTCGATTGTAATCCCAAAATCATTTTGCGCAATTCTACCATATCTGCCGTAGAAATTGTACCAGAATTGTTCACATCAGCGGCCAAAGATTGGTACATGGTCGTGAAAGTTTGTGTACCCAAAATATGTTTTGACATCAGCACCAAGTCCAAAGTAGAAACGCCATTCAAGGGTTCAATGTTTTTCTCAGGTGTCAAATCGTATTTTTGTGTAGGATAAAGGTTCGCAAAAGCAAATTCACCTTTGATGTTACTCGCTGTAGTTGTTCCATTTGTTCCTTCTAATTTGATACTCACATTCTCCACAGGTTCTGCATTTGGAGATTTGATAGCACCAGCGATTTTTTTCATCTGGTTTGGCGTAAAGTTGATACAAGCATTCATGTTGTCTTGAAGAAAAAGGCTTGTTTCACAATAATCCCAATTGCCAGCTTCGTCACCAACCCAAAGGGCAACGCTAATGTAAGCTGATTTGTCACCAGCTTTGATGTTAGAACACGTAAAATTGTACATTGTATCGGTTTTTGTCACATCAAACGATGCGCCAGCACCAGGCGCTGGTACCTGCAAACGGAATTTCAGTTTGCTTGCGTCAGTACAATTGTCATAACTTCCTTTATTAAAAAGTTTTGCGTTGAGCCAAACTTCTCCCGTTTGCATCAATTCAACCGCTAAGTCGTTGATACAAACTGGCGTAGGTTTTTTCTGCTCTTTTACTTCAATATCAAGGATTTTTGAGGCAAAATTACCACAATTATCACTTGCTTTGAAGTTTATTTTATATTTTCCATAAGGAACATTTGTCAATTTTAAAGGAACTTTCCCTGCGCTGTAGTTTGGAATATTTGAGGTAAAAACCACCGTTGTAGAATCAGAACAATCTCTTACTTCTACTTTTTTGATGTTCACCATTGCGCCATCTGTACAGTTTTTCGAGAAAGAATCTTCGATGTCAATTTCGATATTTCCGATAACAGGAGCATCGTTGTCCACTACTTTTATCACTTGCACATACTCCATGTAGCCATCGCTATCAAAATCGTAACAATTGTGATCTTTTGTAAAATTATGGTAATTTGGGTCTGCCAAAGTGCTTTTTCCAATGTTTACAAAACATCTTGCAGCAGCAGGATTACAATTACCAGCTGTATCTTTTGACATATATTCGTCACCGTGGTCAGCATTGTAGTTCACGTCAGCTTCACACCAGTTTAGGATTTTCCAGTGGCGCAAAATCTTAAAGCAACCGTCGCTTACGCTGGTAAATTTTTCATCAAAATGAGAAACCGAAACCAAGGCACAAGTATTTGCCAAATCTTCAATAATTGGTTCACCATTGCCTTTTGTACTAAGGTCATAAAGACCATGAGCAGCACTGCAATTTGCCGTTTTGTCCGTAGGGAATGTCACCTTATATGCAGAGCGATTCACTAACGTAACAGTCTGATTTACAGTTACTTTATTTCCTGTACCATCAGTAATTTCCCATGTACGAACAAACGAACCGTTGCCACAATTGTCAATTTTATTGTCGTCTTTTTTGACAAAAGGAGATGCGCCACAATTGTCGTAATACCCTGGATTCGTTGCGCTTGGAAAATCGGTTAAAGATTTTTGTTGCGGACGGTGTGCGTCTAACCAAGCCTTTACATCTGGCTCACGGGTACATTTCAAAGTAATATTTTCTACAAAAATCACAGGTGGCAATTTGTCGTCCACATCAACATTCACCATACAAGTATTGCTGTTGTTGCTATAATCCCAAACACGCATAATGACTTGTAATTTGTCGTCAGCACAAGAAAATTTTATTGTTTTTGCAAAATCGCTATCAGGCGCACCCATGCGTTTTACTTCAAAACGTTCAATGTCCACACCGCAAGCGTCCACACTTCCATCGTCAAAAGTCGAAGCGTTCACCGTTGCTGTTCCATCGTTGATTAAATCCACTTTTGTATCTAAATCACACACTGCAACAGGCGGCACTACATCAAGAATCGTCACATAAGAGGTACTTATAGTAGTGTTGCCACATTCATCAGCAACCTTAGTTTCCAAACGGTACTTTCCAATATTCAAGTTACGAAGTGTATCGCCAGAAGCAAACTGCCAAGGTCCAATCTCTTCGTACAAACAATAAGAATACTTGATTTTTGCAGCACAATTGTCCGTAGCAGTAGGTTTTCCAGGCACATAAACTTTTCTCAAACAAACATCTGGGCTTGTAGAAATCGTTACATCAGGCAAAGCGGCTGTCACAACAGGTAGCGTTGTATCTGCAATTTTTATGATTTGCGTGCTTTGCGACACCTGATTGGCACACCAATCAATCACTGTCCATTTTCTGATTACTTTGTAGGTTGTTCCGCAAGCAATTGAACGTTGGTCTTGGTAAGATGCACTTATTTCACAGTAACCTGGTATAGAAGGAAATGCCAAAACACCATTGACAGAAGGCGCACCCGAACTCAACGGAGAAGGATTTCCTTTGCTGTCTTTTTTATAATTCGCTGAACACTCAATGGTTAAGTCTGTTGGAAAAAGTACAGCACTTATCGAAAGACGTGTCAAAGTATATTTTACCACACACATAGAAGTGTTGCCGTGTGCATCTTTTGCTCTCCATGTACGTGTAATAACAGCACTGATTCCAGCACTTGTACAGTCTTTATCGTCAATAATATCAAAATAAGAAAGCGTATAACCCGTACAATTTTCGGCAACAACAGGCAAGCCATAAATGCCCGTAACACTCGTATCTGCAATGTTATTGTCAGGGATATTGTCAAAAGCCACCTTTTCGATAAGTGACGGTTTCATATTGGCAGTTTCGCAACTAATCGTAGCATCAGAAGGACAAGTGAACTTCGGAGCTAATTTGTCCTCGATTCGCACTTTGCCCCAGCAAGAATTTCCGCTGACGCTGTGCTTGACTTTTACATCAAAAATCTTCCCAACTTCGACAGCCGTAACGGTTGCACCAAGGTTGGTATTTAAGATTTCTACCGAAAAAGTGTTGTAACAAGAAAAAGGCGTTGCCAAAATCTCTTGAGCTTGAATGGTCTTAACGCAGGTTTGATCCATACTGATATTGACCATATTAGAACAAGACATCGTGATGTTAGGTGTGTTGCAAGACGGAACTTGCGCATAGAGTGATTTAGTTGCCATCAAAAACAGCAAGCTAAACAACAATGAGAGGTTGATTCTCTTTGTCATGGTAAATTAATTTTTGTTGAGTAAAATAAGGAATATGAAAAAGCGGAATGTATAGTTTTCTCTTTTTACGCTGATTACATATTATGATAAAAGTAGTTTTCTTAAACTTTGTTATTCAAAATATGTACCAAAAAACTAATGTGTTGATTTTTTTTATTTTTAAAAGAAAAAATATTTGCACAAATAAAAATAAAACGTTATATTTGCCTTAATATTTATTCGAATAAATAGCTACTTACCGCTTTTGTACAATTACAACAGAGTATTGTCGG
>JAYWHK010000297.1:0-6509 GCA_043777755.1 Saprospiraceae bacterium | reverse complement strand
AACTTTCTCCGAAGGAGTCCTTTGGACCTTATAGTCAGTTATTTATAACTTTTTTCTCAACGACAAAATAATACTAATCAATTTTGAACGCCCGCTTAGAAACGGCTTCTGCCGCATTTCGTTTCAATTCGTTTGCCTTTTCTTCGCCCAAATAAGTTTCGATAAGATGATGTGCCAAATAAACGACTGGTGTCATCAAAACAGCAACAATAAACTTGTAAATATACGCCACCAAACCAAGTGCAAGAATAGTAGGTAAATCCCAATCCGCACCAATATAAAAAGCAATAAACAATACGACATAACTGTCAATTAGTTGCGAAACCAAGGTAGAACCTGTTGTACGCAACCAAATATTGCCTTCGCCAGTGCGTTTTTTTATCTGATGAAACACAGAAACATCTACCAATTGCCCTATCAAAAATGCCACTAACGAACCAACAATAATCCAAAGTCCTTGACCAAAAATGAGTTTAAAGGCATAGTTATAATCGCCAACTTTTGAACGAATATCGGCTTGTTCTATAAGACTTGCGTTGGGATTGATGTGAGAAGTTACCCAAAAATCCGCAGGTGCAAGATGAATTGCCATAAAAAACATCAAAAAAGCGTAAGCTATCAGAATCGCCGTCATAAACGACAAGAATCGAACACCTTTTTTACCAAAATACTCATTGATGATGTCGGTCATAACAAAAACAAAGGGCCAGTTCAAAACGCCAGCTGACATATTGAAAGATAAATTTTCTTTTCCAAAAAGCGAAAAACTGGAAGGTAAAAAGCCCAATGATTTTTCAACAGAATAAATCTTTACCCCAATGAACTCAGCAACGAGTGCATTGGCTATAAAAAAACCTCCAAGAAGTATAAAAAGTCGTGTCGCTTTGTCGCTTAGAATGGTAGAATGATTAAAACTCATAGTCGTTTGTGAAATAATAATGAGCAAATATAACCTAAATCTGAGATTTTAGTTCAAAAATAAAAAAAAATTAAATTAAAAAAGTTAAGATTTTGCGTTTGATTTAAAAAAGTCTTAATTTTGCAAAAAATTTATTAAAATTAAAAATAAACTAAGCGTTGCTTCGTTTAATAATCCAATAGAACATTAAAAAAAATATCATGAAAAAAATTGCATTTTTCGTAGTTTTTGCAGCTATTGTTGCTTTATCAACTTCTTGTAACCGTGGCGTAGGTTGTCCGACTAATTTCGATAAAACGAAAGAAGTTACAAAATAAGACAACAGCCCCTATTGTTGTCAGTACTAAAAAAATAGGTTGTTAGAAAGTAGTATTTTTAACAACCTGTACTTATATAGAATCAATGAATTGGAAAAACATTTCACAAATTGCTGATATTGAGGCAATTAAAAAGCAATCGTTTCAAACGCCTTGCTTAATTTTTAAACACTCGACCACTTGTTCCATTAGCGCAATGGCAAAGTCAAGGTTAGAAAAAGGTTGGAACTTTGAGGCAGAAGATTTAACGCCTTATTACTTGGATTTGTTGTCGTATCGACCAATTTCAAGTTTTATCGCTGAGGATTTAAAAGTGAACCATGAATCACCGCAAGCCATTATCGTTATCAATGGCGAAGCTATTTTCGATACTTCACATTTGGATATTTCAATTGCAGAACTTCACGAAGCCTTGCAGTACGAAAAATCTTAAATAACATTAACGTTGGTAAGGTCGGACTTTACCAACGTTTTTTTTAGTTGTTACGTCTTAATTAAGTAGTCCTAAGTCAATAAGTCTAAAAGTCATTAGTATCTTGATTTTCAATAGATTACGGAATTTTATAACCACGTTTATTTAGATACATACAAAACTATGCAAATGAGATTCTTTTCCAGTATTTTCCTTATTTTCACTTCTTTTTTGGCTTTTTCACAAGAAAAACCAGCCAATTCACTCGTAAAAGTCACGATGAGTGACGAGTATGAAAACACAAATAACAATCGAACTTTTATCGAAAAAATGCTTCGTGATGCCAATGGGAACACCATTATCATCAAAAAAAGCTATCGTATATTTGGTAAGAACAAAACTATTGTAGAGTCTTTTGACCCAAAATTAGATTTGACTTATTCCGAAGAAATGATTATTGAAGGAACGGGCAGCGTTGAACTTGATTATGTAGATGCGTACATAGTTGATAATCAGCCTTTTGTATTTTCATCTTATTATAATAAAGAAAAAGATTTTCGCTATCTTTTTGCTTCACAGATTTTGAAAAATGGAAAAATTGGAAAACCTAAAAAAGTCAGTGAATATCCTACAACATCTTCACGTGATGGTGGTTTTGACATCACCTTTTCAAAAGACAGCTCTAAGTTGTTGATTGTCAATAAAATACCTACTAAAAAAAGTGAAAGTGAAAAGTTTTCATTCATCGTTTTGGATAACAAATTCAACGAAGTTTGGAAAGCAAAAGCCTCATTGCCTTATGAGAATAGAGATGTTGTTCTGAGTGATTATGCAATTGACAACAGTGCAAATGTGTTCGTTTTGGCAACCGTAGATGGTGGTCGTGAGGTGATGCAAGAGATTTTCCAATACCAAAATGGTGCGTCAGGTTCAAAACGCTACAAAATCAATCTTCGGGACAAAATCATCAATCGTTTGAAAATTATGCCTGATGCAAGCGGCAAAATTGTTTGTGTTGGTCAATATTCAAGTGCAAGCGAAAAAGATAACATTTTTCGTCGCAATCGAAGCTCTACAATGGGAACAATTTTCTTCAAAATAGATGGCGATCAAACGGAAATTATAGAAAAATCTACCAACGAATTTGCAGCAAAAACATTTGATTACTTTGAAATTCGCTCGTCAAGAGTAGAGAAAGGTTATGGCATTGACAATTTGTCGCTTTTCAATGTTTGGATTTCTGAAACGGGCAATATTTTCTTGGATTTTGAACGTGAATATTTTATTTACACCACTGATTATCGCAATAATACAAGCCGCACGACGTATTACTCGCAAAGCGGTTTGTTGGTCAAACTTTCTCCCGAAGGAAAAACTTTGTCAGAAACCATTATTCCAAAAGCGATGACTTCCATCAATGACAGAACAGGACTTTATCACCTCGTTTTGCACCGTGGCGACGAAACGTACTACGTTTATAACGATAGTTCACGCAATTTGAAGGAAAAAATCGAGTCTATCAGCGATGTGCGTTCTGCATTTTCGCCTGAAGGTTCGGCTTGGGTTTTTGGAGATCGCCGACCTACGGTGGTTTGTTGTAAAATTGATGCTGAAGGAAAACGAAAATTTGCACCTTTGTTCAGCTTCAAAGATGACGATGTTTTTCTAAATACAGAAAATTCACTTCAGTATGATGCCAATTCCTTTGTTGTAATTGCTTCTTTCTTGAAAAATTTTAAATTGGTAAAATTAGATTTTTAGATGTAAGGGCGATATTAGTCGCACATATAACAGATATTAGTTATTGGATATTAAAGATATTGCAAATGGTTGGTGTTCGTAGAATGTGCGACTAAAGTCATTCAATTGAGATTGCATACGTAGAATGTGCGACTACTCCCAAGGAGTCCCTTCGGGGAAGTCGCCCTTACAGTAGAATAAATATGAAAAAAAATATCATTTTCCTTTTAAAAAATACTATTTTTTGGCTTTTGACATTCGCTATGTCAAGAGCCATCTTTCTACTTTATAACATACAGAAAACCAGTGATTTAGGTGTTTTTACAACATTAAAAACATTTGTTTATGGTAGTCGTCTGGACTGCTCCATGAGTGCTTATTTTTTAATAGCGTTGTGTATTTTATTGATTGTAAATGTGGTATTCTCGATTCCTGATACTATCAAATACTTTAGTTATTTATTGATTACATTCACTTTTGTACTGACTTTTATTGATGTAGAACTCTACAAAGCGTGGCGTTTTCGCTTAGACAATACTTTTTTTATTTACTTAAAAAGTCCTGCCGAAATGAGTGCATCGGTAGAAAGTTCTCCTGTTTTTTTATTGTTTTTTGCTTTTCTAATTTTTGTTTTTTTTATCATAAAAATATATAAAAAATACATACAAGTACCTCAAAACGAATTACTTAATTGGAAAGAAAAAGCCGCTACTACCCTACTTTTATTGGTATTTGGCACGGCGATGATTGTACCACTTCGAGGTGGCTTACAACAAATTCCAATCAATCAAAGTTCGGTTTATTTTAGCAACGAGATTTTCGCAAATCATGCAGCTGTCAATGTTGTATGGAATTTTTTTGATGCCATTGTCTTAAAAAAAGGTATGACCGAAAATCCTTTTGTTATTACCTCAGACGCTGAATGTAAAGCCATAATTGATTCATTATTTACTGATAATCAATCTTTTAAGTCTATTTTAAAACCAAATACTACAAAACCAAATATCGTTGTAATTGCTTGGGAAAGTTTGACTTCAAAGGTTGTTGGCTCACTTGGAGGTATCGACGATGCGACACCGAATTTGAACAAACTTTCTGCGGAAGGTATTTTATTTACCAATGCTTTTGCAAGTGGCGATAGGACAGATAAAGGGATTGCTGCTATCCTGAGTGGCTATCCTGCACAACCCATTGCGTCTATTGTTCAAGAAGGTAAAAAAGCTGAAAAATTGCCTGTTTTAAGTCGAGATTTCAAAAAAAATGGCTATAAAACGGCATTTTTTTATGGTGGAGAATTGGATTTTGCCAATTTGAAATCTTACCTTTTTAATGGTGGTTTTGAAAGAGTAATTTCAAAAAATGATTTTAGTAAAGCTGAATGTAGCTCAAAATGGGGCGCATTTGACCACATTGTTTTTGAACGTTTTTTGAAAGAACACGAGCAAATACAAACACCTTTTTTTAGTACAATGCTGACTTTAACGAGCCACGAACCTTTTGAAATCCCACAAGGTTGGGAGCATCAAACGTATGGGAAAAAGTCCGACGAAGTCTCTCGATTCATCAATTCTCAGTTTTATACAGATGCCGCTTTTGGAAATTTTATAGAAAAAGCAAAACAGACAAGCTGGTGGAGCAATACCATTTTGGTTGTGGTTGGTGATCATGGCGCACGTTTGCCCGAATCAAAAAGCATGAGCGACAATTTCAAAACGCCAATTTTATTACTTGGTGGAGCGTTGGGAGAGAATGGAAGAAGAATTGACAACATTGTTTCACAAATAGATATTGCCGCTACCCTACTCGACCTCGTTAAGATACAACATACTGATTATCAGTGGAGTAAAAGTCTTTTTACAAAGAATAACTTTGCGCACTGTGCTTTCAAAAACGGATTTGGTTTTTTTCAAAATGATAAAAAATTCATATTTGACAATGTAGGAAAAACGCCTTACGACATGAGTGGAGATGTCAATGAAAAAGAAATCCTCAAAGGCAAAGCATTTCAGCAAGCTGCCTTTGAGGATTTTTTGAGAAAGTAAAGTTTTAATAGTATAAATTAAGGCTTTTAAATGCTTCTCTAACGTTATCTTGAAAGTCTTGGAAAGAAGGTAGTGCCACGACCATTAAATGGCTAACGAATTAAGACTTACAAGGCTTACCATTATAAGACCACTTAAATGGCTTGGCTAAAACAGTATTAAAGTAATCAATAAAGAGCAAAATTTGTTGTTTGAGGTGTTCTTTTGAGGTAAAATTGCCTCTTTTAATCATTTTACGAGTAATAATACCGAACCAAATTTCTATCTGATTTAACCAAGAGCAATGCTTTGGGGTATAAACGAAATAAATAAAATGCTTTGAGTCTTTAAGAAATTCAGCTCTTGTTTCCATACTCTTCAAAATTCCAGATTTTCCTTTTATCCCCAGCTGCGCTTCTGTAATGTCCTCAAATTCAGCAACATATCTCACCAATTTTTCTGACTGATGAGTATTTAGATTGTCCAAGACAAATCTCCACTGCTTTACTGCTTTATCACTTTCAACAGTTTGCTTTATATGAGCTTCAAAATCTTCTTCTGTTCGGGTATCTCCAACAGTAGGCTTAATAATTCTGCCATTTACAACATCCCAATTCGCTATTATACACTGTGTGCCATGACGAGTATATTCATATTCTTGTCTGCGTATGCTGCCTTGTCGCATCGGTATATCCACTGCATTGCGTTCTAAGGCTTGTATTCCTGTTTTTTCATCTACACTTATTGTTTTTATTTGGTGTTCTTCCCAATCTACCTTCGATCGTAGATATATGCCACATATTTCTGCTGCGCCTAATTCCAATTCTTCCGCACTACATTTAGGATTTAGCCAGCCTTTTGTTTTATGTGGCTTTATTTCGCTCTGATTTTAAAAAAGAGCCGAGTTGTGACCGACTGATACTTGATACGATTGCTCGTTTTTCTACTTCATCTTTTAATTCTACCAAACTCCATTCGCTAATAGGACGACCACTTAGGGCTGGGTCTTCCAAGGCAACTCCTAAGATTTTGCAATAATCTAAGGCACTAAACTTACTCGGACACCCTGGACGAGCCGCATCGTTCAGTAATAATCTTAG
>JAYWHK010000296.1:0-6536 GCA_043777755.1 Saprospiraceae bacterium | reverse complement strand
TTGCAAAACAAAGATGTCGTTTTTGTTTGCGGCAGCGATGAACATGGCGTTGCAATATCGATGAAAGCCAAAAAAGAAGGCATTTCGCCACAGGAAGTGATTGACAAATATGACGGAATTATTAGAAAATCGTTTATTGATTTCGGAATTTCGTTCGATAATTATTCTAGAACTTCGTCTGAAATTCATCATAAAACCGCTTCAGAATTTTTCAAAAAATTATACGATAAAGGTGATTTCATTGAAGAAGTTACCGAACAATTATATGACGCCAAAGCCGATCAATTTTTAGCAGACAGATTTGTTACAGGAACTTGTCCGAAATGCGACAATCCCGAAGCTTATGGCGACCAGTGTGAAAAATGTGGTTCGACATTAAACGCTACAGATTTAATCAATCCAAAAAGTACTATTACTGGAGAAACTCCCATTTTAAAAGCAACAAAGCACTGGTTTTTACCTTTAAACAGATACGAATCTTTCTTAAGAGAATGGATTTTAGAAGGTCATAAAAATGATTGGAAACCAAATGTTTACGGACAAGTGAAATCGTGGGTTGATGGTGGTTTAGAACCAAGAGCGGTAACTCGTGATTTAGATTGGGGAATTGATGTTCCGGTTGAAGGTGCCGAAGGGAAAAAATTATACGTTTGGTTTGATGCGCCAATTGGCTATATTTCTGCAACCAAACAATGGGCTTTGGACAACGGAAAAGATTGGAAAACATATTGGCAAGATAACGATACTGCACTGATTCATTTTGTCGGAAAAGACAATATTGTTTTTCACTGTTTGATTTTCCCTGCAATGCTCAAAGCGCATGGTGATTTTGTATTGCCAGTGAATGTTCCTGCAAATCAGTTTTTGAATTTAGAAGGAAAAAAAATATCAACTTCTCGCAATTGGGCAGTTTGGGTACATGAGTTTATTGAAGAATTTCCTGATAGAATTGATGAATTACGCTACAATATGATTAAAAATATGCCAGAACAGCGTGATTCTGAATTTACTTGGAAAGGTTATCAAGAAACCACCAACAACGAATTGGTGAATAACATTGCCAATTTTGTAAATCGTGTTTTGGTTTTGACCAATAAAAACTACAATGGAATTGTTCCTGATTTTGATACAAAACAAACATTTTCTTCTGGTGAAAACATTGAAAAACAGACTACTGTAAGCGAAGAATTGGCTCGTGTCAATACAAAATTAGAAGAACTTTGTACTGCGATTGAAAAGTTTGATTTCCGTGGCGGCTTGAGGTCTTTGATGGAAATTTCAAGTTTGGGTAATTCTTTGTTACAGTTTAACGAACCTTGGTCACGTCAAAAAACAAATCCTGAGCAAGTAAAAGCTGTTTTGAATGTTGGTATTCAGATTGTGGCAACGTTGAGCGTTGCTTGTCGTCCATTTATGCCTTATACTTCTGACAAATTAAGACAATTGTTGGCTTTGCCAAGTGTAGATGACAATGGTGATTTGCTTTTTGTGCAAAATAATCTTTCTCAAGGCGATTTGATTGTAGCGGAAGGACATCAAATTGCGGCGGCAGAACACCTGTTTTCTCGGATTGGTGATGAAGTGATTGCAGCTCAAATTGCAAAATTAGAAGCAAGTGCAGCGGAAAATGCTGCTGTAGCAACGCCCGTTTTTGAAGCAATAAAAGAAACCACAACGTTTGATGATTTTTCAAAAATAGACCTTCGTAGTGGCGTTATTAAAATGGCTGAAAAAATGAAAGGTGCTAAAAAACTTTTGAAACTCACCGTTGATTTGGGTTTTGAAGAAAGAACAATCCTTTCGGGCATCGCTGAACATTTTGAACCAGAACAAGTGATTGGGCAGCAAGTGGTCGTTGTGGCAAACCTTGCGCCAAGAGATATGCGTGGCGTAACTTCCGAAGGCATGATTCTAATGGCTGAAAACGACAAAGGTCAATTGATTTTTGTCAGTGCTGACAAAGCTCTTGGTGGTGGTTTTGTGGTGAAATAATGTAACTTTTATCTTTGATTTACGTATAAAATAAAAGTTAAACACCTTATAGAGAACTATTTATGACAAATAATTGTTTAGTAGAAAATAATAATGACATTGCTGCGTTTTTAAATAAAGTCTTGATTTATTAAACTAACTAAAAAAATTACATTATGCTGAAGTGTTTTGTATCATATTCTCAGCACAACTTAGATTGTGTAAAAGATTTAAACAAATGGCTTACTTTGCTTAAGCAAGATGGAACACTATCATTATGGGATGATAGAGATTTAGTCCCTGGCGAAAATTGGGATAAAAGTATTAGGTCTAAAATCAAAAAAGCTGATATTATTTTTCTAATGCTAACTCAAGAATTTTTTAATACATTGTATGTAATGCAAGATGAATTGAGTGCGGCGATAAAAAGAGAAAAATTGGGACAATGTAGAATTATTCCAATCATATTATATCCTTGTACTTATCAAGAGCATAAATTTATTAGCAGTTTAAGTATCATACCTCGAAAAGCAAAACCAATTTACTCGTTAGAAACCAAAGCTAAACAAGACGAGGCTTGGAATGAGGTTTTTGGCATAATTAAGAGTGTTATAAAGATACCTATTCAGAATGATATTAATATTTTTTTAGACAAAGAACAAGAGACTCTCTCTAAGCCAGATATGCCTTTCTATGATACAAAATTTTCTTTGGATGATTTAGTAAAAGTAATCAAGGATTCTTTTTGGAAGAAAAATCCTAATTTTACCAAAAACTCTTTAGATGATTATGAACTCGAAAGTATGACAAAGCTCTATTGGAAAAAAAAATTACAGAAGTATTTATCTTGAAAATTTGGCATTAAAATTGCATATATGACTGATATACAGCGGGTTGTAGCTAAAAATTTTTCTTTAAAATTAAAAAGAGAGAATGAGAATGAATATTTTGCTCTTTTTAAAGATGGCGTAAAATATATTCTATTTTTGTTACAACCAATTAATAAAGTACCTCCCGAACAATTATTTTTTATAGAGAATTATCTTTCTAATAATAAAGTATATTTAATTTTTCAATACAATTCGATTATTGTATTGAAAAACAGCGTCTTTTCTTTGGCTACAATCAATGAAAATACAGAAAATATTTTAAATAAAAATTTGACTTTTAAGCAAGAAGTAGATTTTTTTAAGCAATTAGAAGAAGACGTTTTAGCAAAAATATCCAATTCTGTTTCACAAAATATACGCTTCCTTTTATTTCACAAAATTTTATTAAATTAAAATATTGTAATTTTTCATTTAAAATTTTGCGGAGTAAAGGAAAGATTGTACCTTTGTACCCGTATTTAAGAATAAATAAATATTATTTCACAATATTAAATTCAAACAAAATTTTATACTAAACCTTATTAGCCATTGCCAATATTATACGTTTGGTATATTTTTACAACTAAATTTCACGACATGGCAAATGTAAAAAAAACAGAACCTGAGTTGCTTTCTATCCGAGAACGGCTTGGCATAACAGAACCATCTCTAGCAAGCGGTTTTACTGAAGAATATAGAAACAAAGGAGGACTTTCCAAAACAATGTCAAAAGAGCAGCGCTTTGCTTCAAACCAACCTAATATTGATTTAAAAGATCGCATTTTTGGACAAAATCAATAAAAAATGATTATATGTTATTGTTATACTTTACTCTACTGAAACAACTTTTTCTTATAGTGATGGCTTAAATGCCATAGTGTTTTCAGTAGAGTAAATCTATAGTTTTGCATATCCCTCCTTGCTTTATACCCAAAAGAGAACACTCCTCCTAAAATATCCCAAGCAAAATTTTCATTCTCATATATATTATTTTCATTACTAACTTTATTGCTACCGTTTCTTGCAATTAAGTAGTTATTCTTATTTTCCAAAGAATATTTAATTAAATTACGGTAACCTAAAAGAATTGCATTACACAAAAGTGAAGATGGGAAATATTTAAGCTCTTCATCATTGGCAGCAAATACTTCTCCTTTTTTAAATTTTTCAGTAACTTTATCTGCAATATTGTTTATCAAATTTTTTCTAAAAATTTCAATTTCTCTAATTTTTCCAATTTCATCAATTTGTTGATTATGGCTTTTTTCAAATTCCTCGTAAATACTACCATATTCTGAATCATCTTTGGGAATTACAATCTCTATAATTTGTTGTTTTAATGTGAAGTTCACGAATGATACACAATTATTAAAGTAATCTTTATGCTCTTTACTTAGAGCATATGCATAAAAACGAGCTTCTGGGAAAGTGTAATTCCAAGTGTTTTGATATTGAATGAAAGGGGCTTCCAATCTTCCATCAAAAAAATTATTATTTCCGCTATATTCTGCCATTAATATCATTCTCATCATAAATTCTTGCAGTAATGTTGTTTGAATACGACCATCCGTGTTATAGAAAGAGGAGCTTTGAGCAAAATCATTAAAATGCCAAAAGTAAAAATTTTCAAAATCATTATTGTAAGCTAATTTCAAAGTTAGCATATCAATTAAGAAATAACGAACGACATTGTAATATTGTTCACCTTTAAGTTCTCGTTTTTCATCATAATATAAAAAGTCTTCAATTGTTTGTTTGTAATCACTATAGATTTCTTCATTGAGTCTTTTATTGTTTTTATGCAATCTTTCCGCTAAATAATTCGCAGCTTCATGAACGATTTCTATTGCAAAAATAATAGGATGAAACAAATGAAAATAATTAAGAGAAACTGTATAATAAGTAGAAGTTACTTCGGGTAGACCTCCAATTAGAACAAAAGACTTAGGCTTCGAGCCTTCTCCTAATTCATGAGTAAAGCTTTTATATACGAAATCATATATTGAAAGTAGTTGATGAACACCTCCATTAAGTTCTATATTGTAATCTGTAACATCACTTAATACATAGCTCTGGCCAAACCTGTTCATGTGCGCACGCTCAAATTTGTTAACCCAAACATCCAACTCTCCCGTAATACTTGCGAGAGTTATTACTTGTTCTTTTGATTTATCCTCTGTTTCTTGTAATAAATTCTTAAAATCTTCTAAGAAGTATCGCAATTCTATGAAAAAACCATACAAAATAGGGTCGCAAATGCCATCATTAAACATTACGAACATATTAAGGACTTTCTCTTTGGTAATTTTGGAGACTCTTAGATTTCGTAAAATACTTAAAATTTCACTAAGCTGTTCACTACTAAAACATAAATCTTTTTTCAGCGAACTCCACGAAAAAGATTCGGATATCGCTGTCATATATTCGTCTTCGGCACTATCTTTAAAGCCTACTAAGGTATTGATTTTTTTGACATGCTCTTGAATATCTTTTTTCAATGCGTCATTGGTTAAAAAATTAAGATAGCTACCAAATACATCAGAACCTTCCAATACAAAAGAATAATCATTTTTCCCAATAGCGAATAATTGATTATTTATCTCTATCTCTTCACTATCACGTCTATGTTTAATATGTGACTTAACTTCATTTAGTCGCCCTGGCTTAGTTGAAATTTTAACATTTAAAAATAAATCTTTTGCTTCAATTGTTGCTTTAATTTTTCCTTTACTCTCTTTTTCCATTAAACTTGTATGATAGCCGAAAGTAGTATGTGTAGTTGTGAGTATATGGATAGAATCAATTTTATCTTTGTCCTCACAAATATTAGCAAGTGCATTTTGTTTGACTTTATCATATAGGATAGAATCTGTATCTTTAAAATCTCTTAAAGACAGGTTTCTTAACTCTAAAATTATGCTATTTATCAATGTAAAATCATTAGAAAAGAATAAAATACTTAGTTCATTCCAAGAAAATGTATCTGCAATGATGTAAGTGATTTTATCTTTATACACGGATAGTTTTTTACAAATCTCTTTCAAAGCAAGTTTTACAAAATCTAATCCATTCCCTATCAGAAGCAAATTATTTAGTTTTAATGCACTAATACCTATCAAAAACTTTGAGTCAATACTTGTTACATCAAAATCAGGAGAAATTGGCGTATTTTCAAAATTTTTCTCTATATCAAATACTTCAAATGGAAGTTCTGGTTCGGTTCTTAAACAACTTAAATCGGGAATGGCACAAGACATAACTTGAAAAGTATAATTAAAAGGCATATATCCTTCGCTTTTATTTCCAGTTTTTTGATTTTCAAGAAAACTTTCATTGGATGGATGAAATTTTTGAGTAGCCAATTGAAAGTCGTCAACTAATGATATTACAGCTAAGTCAAAACTCCCAAACAAGTAATAACAGGCTGGTTTATACAAGATTCTATCAAATTCTTTTTTACTTTTTTCGTCATCGTTATTAAAAAGATTTTTTTCTACTCCATTTTTGTAAGAAGAGAATACATTTTTTACTTCATGTTCAATAAAATCTTTTTCTTCGTCCTTACCAAAGGGCATAGTTGTATAGCCTACAAACAAACTAATGCCACGACCATTAAATAGCTAACGAATAAGAAATAAATACTTACCTTTGCCAAACCTTATTATCCTATGCAAAGTAAACAAGTAAAATTGAGTT
>JAYWHK010000295.1:0-18470 GCA_043777755.1 Saprospiraceae bacterium | reverse complement strand
CTTCTCAAAAGGAAAAGCTATATAATTTTATGCTTATTAATTAGATAAACAAGCCTGATATATCCTCCAAAAATCTAAAAAACTGGAACATCGAGTATTCAAAGGGTACGTCACAACTCTTCTTATTCCTGCGGGATTGTTCGGCAAGCTAACGAAGCCATTCCCATCACCAAAATCAATCTGTAATGTCCATACTGCTGTACCTGAGAGGACTTTATCATAAGGAGGAACTTCAAAGACTACAGTGTTGAAAATTGAGGCTTCCCGAGAAAATCTTAATACTGGTGCTTTAAAAGTATTACTTACTCCTATTATTTCTTTTGGTTTTTTGCAAACATCAATGATGATGCTTTGTTTCTCTTGCAGATTGTGCTTAAGATTTGTGCATAAGTCTTCACTCATGAAATCATCAAGGCAAGCGGCTACGATTTGAGATTTTGCAGTAGGCACGGCTACGCAAAGCAATAGATATACTATTGCTGAAAATATTACTTTTTTCATTGTGATGTGTTATTTTTTAGCAAGACTTCGTCTATACTCTATTTTTGCAATAGAATAGCTAAACCAAGTCATGTTGATGTTTAATTTAATTTTTTAATAAGTGATGGTATGAAAGGTTGTATCCAAGCCTTTGCAATAGATAGAATCTATGTAATCCTGAATTTTATTACCATTATCTGTTTGAGCATCAATATCAATATAAAGTTTAGTTTTTTGATTACCAAATACTCTTTTAGTGAATATGGTATCGCATTTACCATTTTTATAAAATTGTTCAGCTGCTTGATCCCATTCATTCAAAATACTAATCTTGTCGTGGTCATCTACAGGCGGAACATTAACTACCCTAAGCGTAATCCAAGCATAAGGAGTTAATGTGATGTCAATATTTTCTTTTTTTGTCCAAATGTCATAACGGTCATTTGAGCCTGTAAAGTAATTATTGGCATAAGCACGTACAAAAAACTCTGATTTCAAGGTAGAATCGTAGCTAAAGTTGTATTCTCCCTTGTCATTCGTAAATGTGGTGTCTAATACAACGGTATTAGATGAACCTCCAATACCACCAGAAAAGATGCTTTTGTATAGCAAGACTTTTGCCCCTTTTACAGGGTCTTTGGTATTGAGTGCTAATACTTTACCTGATACAGTCGCTTTATCAGGTAATTGGTTGTCATCTTTCTTACAGCTCCCTAAAAAGCTTATAATCAAGAGTGTAAGCGATAAAAAAATAATTTTTTTCATTGTCTTTAAATGTTTTAAAGTGAAAGAAAAGGTATTTTTGGCTTTTTGACAGCCACGCCGTCGAAGAAAATATGTTTGTTGCATAGTGTGTAATGGTTTGGTTGAAAATGGTGTTTTACAACATTACACGCATAAAAAAAGCGTGAAACACTGCCAAACTCCGTAACTTAAGGTTCCACCACAGATACCTACTAATACAAAGAAAAGCAGTGCCTACACGCTGTTAGAAGTGTAGGCGACCATGCTGCTCTCTGGTATCAGTTTATATCTAAACTTAAAATGTGGTGGATTCTAAGTTACCAGTTTTTAAAGCAAATCGCTAAAATATTTTAAAGCAATAAATTGACTGCGTTTAGCCAATGGTTATTGAAAAATGTATTTTATTTTGAAAGAAAAAATATTAGATTATTTTGACTTTTAATTTTTACAAAGGTAAGGTTAAAAATACGTTCTTGTCAAATTTTTTTGTCACGATTTTTCGGAAAGTTTAAACAAAATTTCTGATTTTTCGGAAAAAAAATTAATAATTGAATTTTTTTTTTGAATTTTTCGGAAAGAAGTTTTAATTTTACGAATATTTCTGAAAAAATAAAAATCTTTCAGATTTTTTCGGAAACAGCAATCAGGTACAAATTATTTTATTTATCAATTTTATCATACAACAATGAGCAATAACAGCTTCTCTTTGCAAAATCTCTTGTTCCAAAAAATAGCAAGCAAAGCCAACGTAAGTCAAAAAAGCCTTGTAAAAGATGTTACAAGTGTATTGAACCTCAACTCTAATGTCATTTATGACCGACTCAATGGCAAAAAACTACTCAACATTGAAGAAGTACAAAAACTCGCTTTGCACTACAATATCTCCTTAGATGAACTCATTCACAGTAATCTCGCTATCTTCAAACTTGATGCTTTAGAACAGCAACCTAATTCTTTTGATGCTTATTTAATGCTCATCTTGAATGATTTGAAGGTATTAGGAACGATTCCAAACTGCGAAATCAATTATGTGGCTTCCGAAATGCCTTTTTTCTATTATCTTTTTTATCCAGAAGTAGCACTTTTCAAGATGTACATTTGGGCAAGAACAGTTTGGAATATTTCGGCTTATCAAGGCGCACAAAAATTCAATATTGCCGCTTTTAAAAATAGCGAAACGCTGAAAAATATAGAAGAATTGAAGGCACTTTATGTCAAATTCCCAACAACAGAATATTGGAACACCAATATGCTCGATACGACCATAAATCAAATAAGGTATTGTTTCCATTGCGAACTTTTTCACGACCCTAAAGATGCTGTTGAGCTTTTGGAAGGCATAGAATTGACTGTCGATAGGTTGGAAGAAACAGCAAGAACAGGACAGAAAAGTGAGCAAGGTCAAACAATTTTGTTTCACAATGAATTGATACAAGATTCCACACTTATTATGGTGGATAGTCCATCAACTAAAGCTGTCTATTGTGTTTATGATTCTCCTAATTTTATGATAAGTTATTCGGATTCTACTTTTCAGCATACCTACGAGTACTTTACCAAAATACGAAAACATTGCTTGCCACTAAACTCCGAACAACAACAGCTTCGTTTTTTCAAAATACTTCGACAGAAAATAAAATTGGTAAAAGAGGAGTTTCATTGAAAAATTTTTGAAAGATGTCCTTTTTAATAAACAATAAAATACATTTTGTGCTATTTTTGCGCTTGTTACGGAATTATAAAAAAAATATGCGACTATATACTAAAGGTTTAATAAAAAAATACGGAGAGCGAACCGTCGTCAAAGGTGTTGATTTTCACATTGAACAAGGTGAAATTGTTGGTTTGTTAGGCCCAAATGGTGCTGGAAAAACAACTTCGTTTTACATGACGGTTGGTTTTATTCAGCCCGATGGTGGCGATGTTTTTTTAGATGAAGAAAACATCACCAAACTCCCAATGTACCGTCGTGCGCAAAAAGGAATTGGATATTTGCCACAAGAAGCCTCTGTTTTTCGCAAGTTATCAGTTGAAAATAACATCAAAGCGGTACTGGAAATGACCACTTTGTCGGCTGCCGAACAAAAAGACAAATTGGAAGACCTGATTTCGGAATTCAATCTGGAAAAAGTCCGAAAAAGCAATGGCGATATGCTTTCTGGTGGAGAACGCCGTCGTACAGAGATTGCACGGGCTTTGGCAACAAGTCCCAAATTCATTTTGTTGGACGAACCTTTTGCTGGTATTGACCCTATTGCAGTGGAAGATATTCAATACATTGTAGCTAAACTAAAAACTAAAAATATTGGTATTTTAATCACAGACCACAACGTTCAAGAAACTTTGTCTATCACGGATAGGGCTTATTTGATGTTTGATGGTGGTATTCTAAAAGCTGGCACGGCTGAGGAATTGGCTGACGATGAAACCGTTAGGCGTTTGTATTTGGGCTTAAATTTTGAGCTAAAAAAGAAAAAGATAAACGTGTAAGTCTTTTTTTAGTCGTAAGTCTGTAAGTCCTATATGTGATGCTGAATTTAGTCGTAAGTCTCTTTTAGTCGTAAGTCTGTAAGTCCTATATGTGATGCTGAATTTAGTCGTAAGTCTATTTTTAGTCTGTAAGTTGCTGTGTTTTAATATTTTGATTACCTTCGTTATAAAAAATGCTTTTCAATGAAAAAAACTTTTTTTCCTACTTTCCTGCTTTCCTACTTTCTCATATTCTTACTTTCTTGTGACAGCGAATATCGTTTAGATTCACGTGACCGCACCATTATTGATACTACTTCCAACAAAGAGATTACCCGACTTTCAAAAATTTATGAAGATTCTTCCAAAGGTATTTTTGACAGAAATGTAGCACGTTTGACAGACTCAATTGTTGAGTTTCAAATCAAAGCAATTGAAAAACAATTGAATGTGAAGCCTGTTAAATAAGTTCTGTTATGTCACAAAAAGTGATATACTATTATTTTATTTTATTCAAATTAAATAAAAAAATAATATATTTGTTTTTATTTTAAAAATTTCTTTACAAAAACTACCACATTAAGGGTAGAATTGTATTATATTTGCATTTTATTTATGTGAAAATTTATTTTTTTGGCATACATATTAAAAATTTGCACGATATTTGTTACATATAAATAATTGTAATATCAACGACAATTATTTCTTATGCACAAGTTATTTTTAAAAATCCATTCCATCAACCAAGACAAGATGTATGACTGCTCTTCGAGTAGTCGTATAAGTCTTCATTACACACACACAATGATTGCAACACCTGCAATTAAAGATATATGCACTTGCCTATAAGGTACTCTCGTTGAGTACCTTATAGGCATTTGTCTTTTTAACAAAAAAAATAAACATTATCAATACTTTTAACTCGTTTAGAACGTCAAAATTTAAACTCAGTCATTATGGCACAAATTAAACATTCCCTTATTTTTGCATTCCTTTGTATTGCAACTTTCCTGATTGCCAAACCGAAAACGACCATGCCACCCATCCATGTTTATCTGACAAACACAGATATGGAATGTGGTAAAAGTACACCTACGCACATACGTGTGAAGGATTTTAAAAATGTAACCAACTTTCAATTCACGGTACACTTCGTCAATTCTCGTATCAAAGGAGATAGCGTTGTGAAGGTAAATCCGAAATTTCCAGAAACGGCAGTTACTTCAGCAACAATGCCGAATGGCGATATTTCATTCTCATGGTCTGGTTCGCCAGTTTCTTTGAATGATGATGAGGTATTGTTCACAGCTTATCTAACGCCTTACTTTTATGGTATAACAGGCAATGGCTATACGCCTATTACCATTGCAAATATGCCAACGCCTATTCAAGCCTATACTTCCGCATCTATCACGATGACATACCCTGTTACGACAGCCAATGCTCAAATCAAGATTATTGACAAAACTGTACCAACTGCAATTTGCCCAAATTCTCAGTTTTATAAAGGTTTAGACAGTGTTTTGGTTGCAAACATTACAGGTGTAGCAATTGACGATTGTGGCGGTGCTGTTATTACCAACTATAAAATGACTGGTGCGAACAATATTATGGGTACAAATGATGCCAATGGTAAATACTATAAGTTAGGAGTTACAAAAGTAGTTTATACCGCAACAGATTATGCGGGCAATACAGCACAGTGTCCTTTTAAAATTATTTTGGTAAAAGATATTGATGATACATTAACCGTTTTTGCAAACAGTCAATTGACAAAATGTGAAAATAGTAGTTTTATGGATTTTGCAGTATTCATCGGAAATGCTGACGGGAAAAATTTGAATAAATTGAATTTTAGTTTGTCTTGGAACAAAGCGAACTTTCAATTTTTGAATACGTTGCAACTTTCTCCTTCTTTGGCAGGTGGTACATTCAATACTACAATGTCTGCTGATGGTAGATTAGGATTTACTTGGTCTGGTTCTAATTTGAATTTGACAGACAATATGCGTTTGTTCACCATTCGTTTGAAGCCAATGGGTTTGGCAAGTCAAACGGCAGTAATGGTTTCAGGTTTGCCAACACCTGTCGCAGTTTCTTCTCCGACATTGAGTTCTTATCCTGTACGTACTGAGCCAGGTGAATTGTTTATTGTAGATACAAAAGCACCAGATTTGGCGTGTCGTCCTGATACTTTGATTTATGCAACAACGCCAACAGGGCCAACATTAGTACCTGCTTCTGCATTCAAACCAAAACTAACGGAAAATTGTATTTTGGATAAATACAATTATAAAATGATTGATGCAACAGTTGCACAAGGACTTTTTGATGAAAACCTTAGCTATAACTTCAATGAAGGCAACACCAATGTAACTTTCAATGCCTTGGATTACGGTGGTGGAACAGCTTCTTGTAATTCAAATGTCAAAGTTAATCGCTTGAAATTTACAGTAAGCAAAGACAGCGTTCCTTGCGCTACGACTTCTACCAATATTACAGTAAAAGTAAAAGATTTTGAAAAATTAAAAGATTCAAAATACACCATCACTTGGAATCCAACCATGATGAGTTTGAATCAAGCAGCAATCACCTACATTGACAATACGATTAAAAATAATATGACCATTAGTGGCAATGTATCTTCTGGTTCATTGACCTTTACTTGGGCTTTGCCTTCGGGCAGTCATACTGTAGCGGACGATGCTATTTTGATGACTTTGCCTTTCAATTTGATTGGAAAAGTAAATAGTCCAGTAACATTTAATTTTGACGGAGGTCGTGTAATTAATACAAGCAACAATATTACTGCACAAGTTATCAATGGTTCTGTAAAAAATTACGATACACAAAAACCAGTTATTACAAATTGCCCTTCTGACAAAATCGAAATCGTAACTCAAGCTGGTGTTTGTACGAAAAAGGTGAGTTGGAATGTACCAACTGTCACAGATGATTGTGATGTTTTAGTTAACAACAATACAAAGATTTACAAGCAATTAGGTACAACTTTTCCTCCTAATACACCAACATTCAGTGGTGACGATTTTGGTTTAGGTCAAAATATCATAACTTATGTGGCTTCTGATGTTTTTGGCAATACTTCTACTTGTGCCTTTACCATTAATGTCAGTGAAAATGTTCCTCCTCAGATTGTTGCTTGTGTTACCAATGTCAGCGCAAGTACAGAACCTGGTAAAAACGGAGCAAGTCTTTCTTGGGGCAACCCTACAGTGAACGAAAGCTGCGGGATTCAATCCGAAGTATATAGCAAAGCAAAAGGTTCTTATTTTATTGTAGGAAAACAAACGGTAACTTATACAGTAACAGATAAGAGTGGTAATTCTTCATCATGTACATTTACAGTAACGGTAACGGACAATGAAAATCCTGTTTTCAACAACGCTACTTTCCCAAGCAATACGACCATTGTTGCTCAAACAGATACTTGTGGTGCAAAAGTGACTTGGAATCCACCAACGGCAACTGATAATCATACGGCTGCTAATTTGATTAAAATTACATCAAATTTTGCATCAGGTTCATTTTTTCCAGTAGGAAAAACAACCGTTACTTATACAGCGGTTGATAGTTCTGGAAATGCTGTAATTCGTAATTTTGAAGTAACTGTATTGGACGGACAAGCTCCTAAATTTGTAAATTGTCCTGCGGAAATTACGGTAAGCGCAACACCAACATTGTGTAATGCAGTGATTACGCCACCTGTTTTAAAAACTAAAGACAATTGTAAAGGCTTAATAGATGTTTTCCCAACAGGCGTACCAGCAAACAATGCTTTCCCTATTGGTTCTACACCTTTATTATATACAGACCCGAATGACCCGAATGTAAAATGTCCAGTGAATTTGGTGGTTAAGGTAACTCAAAAACCTGTTTTTACAGCATTAAACGATATTTCTGTTAGTACTAATCCAAACGATTGTAAAGGAACTTTGCCAGCATCGGCAAAACCATCTGCAACAGATGCTTGTGGCAATACAAATAGTGTTACCATTACACAAGCACCAACTGGCAATCAGTTTGCATCAGGTGTGAACATTATTACTTATACCGCAACAGATACGTATGGCAATACGACAACTGCCACAGTGAAATTTATCGTAACTGACATCAATCCGCCAACATTAAGTGCTTGTCCGAAAGACATCACAGCAAATGCTGAACCTGGAAAAAGTGGCGCAAACATCACTTGGATTCCGCCAACGGCAAAAGCATTTTGCAATGGAGCGATTACTTTAGTTCCAACACAACAACCCAACACGTTATTTCCAATCGGAACAACA
This sequence comes from Saprospiraceae bacterium, assembly GCA_043777755.1. GTDB lineage: Bacteria > Bacteroidota > Bacteroidia > Chitinophagales > Saprospiraceae > CANHEE01. The sequence goes on along the minus strand of JAYWHK010000295.1, from coordinate 10,473 downwards.
CCTGTAACATATACTGCAACGGACAACAATGGCAATTCTTTGACTTGTTCTTTCACCGTAAAAGTAATTGACAATCAGCCGCCTGTTATCAATTGTCCGCCTACGAAACAATTGTCAGCAACAGCGGCAGCAGGAACTTGTAGCCAGATTGTTCCATTGCCAACTTTTACAGACAACAGTGGAAAAATCCCTACAATTGTTTCAAGCAACGGTGTAAATCCAAACAATGTGTACCCTGCGGGAAAAACAGTGATAAACTTCACCGTAAGCGACGAAGCTGGAAATACAGCTTCTTGTTCTTTTGATATTATTGTAAAAATTACGGACAAACCAACATTGACAGCGGTAACGGACATTACTTTAAGTACTGATCCAAACGATTGTAAAGGAACTTTGCCAGCAACGGCAAAACCATCTGCAACAGATGCTTGTGGAAACAACACGGTAACTGTAACACAAAATCCGAATTTAACGACTTTCCCAATCGGAACAACAACAGTCACATTTACAGCGACAGATACTTACGGGAATACAAGTACAACTTCTTTCAAAGTAACTGTAAAAGACAACAATCCACCAACAATGACCAACTGCCCTGCGGATATTACTGCCAAAGCGGAAGCTGGTAAAAAAGGTGCAATCATTACTTGGACACCACCAACAGCAAAAGCATTTTGTAATGGTACAGTAAATGTAGTTTCAACGAATCAACCGAATACTTTTTACAACATAGGAAATACAGTTGTGACTTATACTGCAACTGACCAATCAGGCAATACTTTGACTTGTTCTTTTAACATCAATGTATCTGATGGAGAGCCGCCAGTTATTAATTGTCCTCCAACAAAGCAAGTGAACTTAAATGCTGACCCTGTACTTTGCGGACAAGCATTTGCTTTGCCAACATTCAGCGACAACAGCGGAATTGCACCAACGATTATTTCAAGTACAGGTATTCCTGTTGGAAATCTTTATCCTGTTGGAAAAACCACTGTTTCATTTACCATTGCAGACAATGGAGGCAATACCGCTTCTTGTACATTTGATGTTATTGTAAAAGACTTGATTAAACCAACTTTTGCAAATGTAAAAGACATTACTGTAAATACAGACCCAACATCTTGTACAGCGAAATTATCACCTGCTGATTTACCACAAGCAACAGATGGTTGTGGTAATACAACAATTGACATTAAATCAAATATTGATACAGACAAATTGCCGCAAGGTGTTTCTACTGTTATTTTGGTAGCAACAGACCCTGATGGCAACAAAGAGAATGCAACATTCAAAGTAACTGTTGTGGATAATGTTCCACCAGTATTGGCAGCTTGTCCTAACAAAATTATTTTACCTACTGACCCTGGAAAAGATTTTGCAACAGCCAATTGGATAGCTCCAATAGCATCTGACAACTGTGCTGTCACTGTGAAATCTTCTAACAAGCCTGGTGATACGTTTACCATCGGTACAAAAATAGTAACTTACACAGCAACAGATGCTTCTGGAAATACAACGACTTGTACTTTTGAAGTAGAAGTAACTGACCAAGAAAAACCTACAATTGCTTGTAAAGACATCACTGTGAACAATAAAGCTGGTGAATGTGGCGGTACATTAGTAACATTGCCACAAATTACAGACAATGTAAAAGTTATCAACACTGTGTATAACCCAACTTTACCTGTTAATAACTATTTTAATGTTGGCGAACAAACCTTCAACATCAGTGTAACAGATGCAGCGGGTAACTTAGCAAATTGTAGCTTAAAAGTAATTATTGCAGACAATGAAACACCAAAAGCAGCAACTTGTCCAAAAGACATTACAGCAAGTGCAGCAGTTGGAGAATGTAAAGTAAGTATTCCTTCTTTGCCAGCACCTACTTTTACAGACAATTGTAATGCAGCTGATTTGGTCATTACAAGCAACCGTGACGCTTTAGCAAATCCTTTGGAATTTCCAGCGGGCGAAACAACAAAAGTAATTTTTACAGCAAAAGATAAGGGTGGTAACACGACAACTTGCGAATACAATGTCATTGTATCTGGTTCATCAAAACCAACTTTGACTTGTCCAAATGCAATTAGTGTGAAAATCAGCCCGAACAAATGTGATACTGTATTGAATTGGCTTCCTGCCAATGCAACCGTCGCTTGTTCGCCATTGGTTGGTACGCCAAAAGCAAGTATCAACTCAGGTTCGATTTTCAAAGCTGGTACTACAAGTGTTACTTATAGCATCAAAGACCAAAGCGGTCAGGAAGGTACTTGTACTTTTGATGTTATTGTAAAGGAATCTACAAAACCAACTTTTGCAAGTAATTTTCCAAAAGATACAGAATTGCCAGCAAACCCATTGGATTGTTCAGCAATTTATACTTGGGCTGCACCAACGGCAATTGACAATTGTACAACAGCAGCAGATTTGGTCATCAAACAAATCGCTGGTCCAAATGCTGGCGATAAATTAGACATTGGTGTCCAAACTGTAACGTATGAAGTAACAGACAAATCTGGAAATAAATTTGAGCAATCATTCAAAATTACTGTAAAAGACAAAACAGCTCCTACGTTTGTTCTTTGTCCAAAAGATGTAAAAGTAGATATGTTTGGAAAAATTATCAGTGATCCTGATAATTTCATCGCAACAGCTTCTAAATCAGCAGATTGCAAAACAGTAAATTTGACATTTCAACCTATTGATGCAATAGATAAATGTTCAATTCCTGTAACAATCACCAATAGTGGCGCAACAACATTTACGATTGACCAGCCAACAGAATACAAATACCGTGCAATTGACGCTGCTGGAAATGCCGCTGAATGTAAGTTTAATGTAACAATTGAAGGATTGGTATTGCCTAATTTGACATCTTCAACAACTGTTTCGGCTGGTGCAAATATGTCTTGCCCTAATGCTGACATTCAATTAAAAGCGGATTTGATTGCTGGTGTAACCTATACTTGGACTGGTCCAAACGGATTTACTTCTAACGAACAGAATCCTACCATCAAAAATGCAACATCAAAAGACAAAGGTAATTACACCTTGAAAATTACCAAAGGTACTTGCGTTTCAGCGGAGTCAAAACCACTCAAAGTAGATATTATGACCATGCCAAAAGCAAAAGAAGATAATTATGAAATGTTCACAGGCGATGTCTTATTAGATACTGTTTTCCCTAACGATTCTTTGATTGCTGGCGAAGCTACCTTGGTAAAAGTAACAGAAAATACAAAAAATGGTCAATTAAAAATGCGTAACGATGGCTTTTTTGACTATACACCACAGCCGAAATTTTATGGCAATGACGATTTCAAATACAATGTGTGCTATGAAACTTGCCCAACAGCTTGCTCTGGACCAACGTTGGCTCGTATTGTCGTTAAAGTTAAAGAAGTAAAAATTCCAAACGTTATTTCTCCAAATGACGATGGCATGAACGACGTAATGATTATTGATTATCCTTTTAATGGTACTGAAAAAGCAGAATTGAACATCTACAACGAATGGGGTCATTTGGTTTATGGCGTAAAACCATTCACAAATGCTCAGGCTTGGAATGGTACTTTCAAAGACCAACCTGTTCCTGATGGCACATATTTTTATGTGTTCACTGTGGACGAAGGCGCAGAAGTAATCAAAGGTTTTATTACGGTGCTTAGATAAAAAATTGATAATTAAAAATTAAAAAATTAATGCGAATATTGGGTTGAAAATACTATTTTTAATCAGAAATGTTGTTAATAACGAAACTGCGATAATGTAAATCTACTCTTTTTGTCATTTCGTAGCTTTAGCGGAGAAATCCCACTCTACGAGAGAACTTACGAGCGAGATTCCACGTGCTTCGCACTCTGAATGACAAAAAAGAGTAGGTTTTCATCAGTTTTCTATTGTCATTTATTATCTAACCCAATATTCGCATAATTAAAAATTAAAAATTAATAATTCGGAATTTTATATTTTAAAAGAAGAATCAATAATTTAAAATTAACAACAATCTACGTTTTAGAATTTAGAATCAAGAATTTAAAATTTAGAATTAATAACAATCTACGTTTTAGAATTTAGAATCAATAATTTAAAATATTAGAATTTAAAAAATTAATAAAAATGAAAAAAATACTCTTCATCTTCATACTTTTAGCTTCGGCATTTTTTGCCAATGCACAACAAGAAAACCATTACACCATGTTTATGTACAACAAAATCATGTACAATCCAGGTGTTGCAGGCGCACGTGAAGTGCCTTCTGTTATGGCATTGTACCGTAATCAGTGGATTAGTTACAAAGGCGCACCTCAATCACAATTGATTAATTTTGATACACCATTGGGAAAAACCCGTGCCAGCATCGGAGCGCAAGTTTCTCACCACAAAATCGGTGTACAACGCAATATTTTTGCAAATTTGGCTTATTCTTATGCTATTGTTCGTACGAAAACGACCAGTTTGCGTATGGGATTAAACGGAGCTTTCCAAAACTATATGTATGATTTCAACGACCCAGAACTTTATGTTCGTGATGGCGTTTCTGGCGATGTAACTGTTTCGGAAGCCAATCAACAAAAAATTAGCAAAGGAAATTTTGGTACAGGTATTTATTTTGACCATAAAAATTTCTATGTTGGTTTGTCAGCTCCGAATTTACTACAAAATGGCATTACAAGTACTGCAATCCAATATCGCCACTTCTATGCAATGGCTGGCGCAGTATTGCCATTGAGTTCAAGCATTGATCTTAAACCAGCTGCTTCTGTTCGTTATGTGGACAATGCGCCAATAAGTTTTGATGCCAATTTGATGTTTATTTTTGCAAAAAAATTCCATGTTGGTGCGTCATATCGTATTGACAGTCAAGCGAAAAGTGAAAGTACAGATTTCATTCTTTACTTCCAACCTATGGGACAATTGGGCTTCGGTCTTGCTTATGACTTGACCGTTAGCGGTTTGGGTAAAGCCAGTAGAAATACCATCGAAGCATTGGTTCGTTATGACCTTCGCAATGCAAATGGTATCAATGGTAAATTCGATAATCCTCGTTTTTTCTTTTAATGAATCGAAAATAAATTACCTTAACATCAAATAAGTATTTCAAGTAAAATAATCAGCATTTTCTTAAAAGACTTACGACTTGCTGACTTTGGACTATTTACACACGCAAAATTTTTTAAAAATGAAAAAATTAAATAAAACCTTAGCCGCTTTGCTCCTCGCAGCAACGTTTCAAGTTGCTCAGGCGCAACAAAATATTCCGACAGACAATATTCCAACACATGACGATGTAACGATTGTGAACGAAAAAGCAGTCAATACCAATAAGTTGGATTTTAGTCCTACTTTTTACCAAGATGGAATTGTTTTTTTGAGCAGCAATGCCCTTAAAGATGAAGCCCAAGCAAAAGATAGAAAGATAAAAGAACAAACTTTCAACATCAAAATTGGTCGTCGTGGACCCAAAGGCTCACTCAACGCACCTTTATTGTATGCCAAAGAACTGGCTACTGTTTTTCACGAAGGACCGCTTTGTTTTGATGCAACAACACAAACTGTATTTTTTTCAAGAAATAATTCTGCTGACAATAAGCTGGTTCAAGTAAAATGCAAAGACGATGGCGAAACCTGCGCTCGTCAGCAACTTTATACTGCAAAGAAACAAGGTGAACAGTGGACAAATGAAGAAAAATTATCCTTCAATAATGGTGAATATGCGTTTCGTCATCCGTCGCTTTCAATAGATGGTAAAAAATTGTATTTTAGCTCGAATCGTCCTGGTGGACAAGGCGGTTACGATATATGGATGTCCAACAAAGTTGGGGAAGATTGGGGCGAACCTGTCAATTTAGGACCTAAAATCAATACAGCTCAAAGCGAAGGTTTTCCATTCATCTATGCTGATGGCACATTGTTGTTTTCAACAGATGGTCGTGGTGGCGCAGGTCAATTGGATATGTTTTATGCCTTGCCTGACAAAGGCAGAAGTTATCAAGAGCCTATCAATCTTGGTCGTCCGTTCAATTCTGATGGTGATGATTTTGGTTTAATCATGGATTTAGAACGTAAAAATGGCTATTTCACCTCAAATCGTATAACAGGTTTGGGTATGGACGATATTTACAGTTTTACAAGTCCTGACCCAATCATCAATCCTAAGAAAAAAGAAAAAGCGGTTATTTGTGTGTTGGACAAAGCTGACGAATCTCCGATTGCCTTGGCAAATGTAAAATACGCTGACGTTTCAAAATACAATGTATTGGAATTGCCTTCGGCAACTCAAACGGCTAATGGAGATTTTAGTCTTTCTCAAATCGTGACAGAAGATGCAAGTAAGATTTTGGTAACAGATTCTACGTGCCGCACTGACTTTATTGTACCCACAGGAGAATATTTAGTAAATGTAACAAAAGATGGTTATGCGCCAAAACAAGTTTTTATCAAAGCAACGCCAGATGTTTCTTTTTACAAAGTTTACTTAGAAAAAGCAAACGGTCAATTGGTCAATGGCGTTCTTAGAAACGACAGAGGTTTGCCAATTCCTGGTGCAATGGTGACAATTACTGACCCAGAAACAGGCGAAACACAAACCGTAACAACCGACCCACAAGGAAAATATACCTTTTTGGCAAAGCCAAATAAAAAATATGCTGTGACTGGTAGCAAACCAAATCACGAACCTATCACAGATACGTTCACAACGCCAGATGGCAAAATCCCTTCGGAATATGCCTTCAATGCCAAAATGAAAGAATTGGTTTCTCCGTTGAGAAAAGGCTTGAACTTTGAACTGACCAATGTGTATTACAACTTCAATGACGCTTCGCTTCGACCTGATGCTCGCCGTGATTTGGAGGCTTTAGTAACGGTAATGACCGCTTATCCAGAAGTAGAAATTGAGTTGGGTTCGCATACAGATTGCAGAGGCTCAGATGCTTACAATGACAATTTATCACAACGTCGTGCAGAAAGTGTTGTTCAATATTTGACAGAACATGGCATTTCAAAAAGCCGTATGGTCGCTCGTGGTTATGGCGAACACCAACACCGCAACCAATGTGCAGATGGTGTAGAATGTACCGAAGAAGAACACCAACGCAACCGTCGTACCGAAGTTACTTTGACAAAAGGTGCAAGCAATGCTGAAATCGTAGTGGTGAACAAAGAGCCAGAATACACTGACCCAATGCCAGGAAGACGTGTTGGCGGTCCAGCAATTGCAGATGGTGGAGCAAATAACAATGGAAATAACTATACAAATAACAGTAATACTACAAATGACACAGAATCCATTTTGACCAATAGCGACCCTAATGGTGCATTTTGGGTAGTAGCAGGTTCTTTCAATAACCAGCAAAATGCAGTAGAACAACAAGTGAAATTGATGAATCGTGGTTTGCAAGAAACGACTGTAGAATACGCAAGCAACATTAATTTTTACCGTGTTGTGGTAAGCAAACAAGCGTCACAAGAAGCCGCAGAAGCCGCAGCCCGCAACCTTCGTGGCAAAGGTGTTGCAGATTTGTTTGTGGTAAAAAATTAAAATAGAGCAATCAGAAATAATAATCGTCCCATCGTCCTGAGTTTCACGTCCCGAAACTCAGGATTTTTTTTTGCAAAAAAAATCCAGCTGGAGCAAACCCTTGCGCTTGCCCAATTTCATGCGTTATCAATTAAGCCTATCGTGTCAAAAGCGGTAGGCTTTTTTAATTTACAATTTTTTTAATTAAAAAATTATTTTTTTTATAAAAATATAAAACACTGATAATCAAGTACTTATGTCCGTATAGCTATAAATAACTATTGTGCAGCTTTTTAAAAGCATTTACCTTTGCATTATCAAAAAACAAATAAATGAATTTTTGATACTTTGCTAACAAAAAACTTTTTGAAAAAAAAGTACAACAACAAATTATTTTTTAAACTAAAATTTTACAATGAAAACGTTCAAATTCACACCTCTAATCGTAGTTTTATTACTACTCACCGCTTTTGTAACAAAAGCTCAAAAAACACTTTACGTAGATAATTTCCATGTTGGAAGTGTTGCATTTTCTTCACTCCAAATTGCTTTGGATTCTGCCAAAAATGGCGACATCATCATGTTGCAAGGCAGTCCAAAATCTTATGGCAATGTTGCCATAAAAAACAAATCGGTCAGCATCATTGGTGCAGGGCATCATCCCAAAAATCAAAATGCTTACGCTACGAGGCTCGACAACATTGAACTAACTCCAAACACCAAAAACGTAACGCTTGACGGTTTGGTTTTCAATCAATTCAATGCCACTTCAAGCGAAAACTTATTGGACATCACTGTTCGCAATTGCCAAATCAACAATGGCGTAAATTTGGGTAATCAAACGAATCGTTGGCTTTTTTATAGTAACGTTTTTGAAAAAAATGCTACGATTAAATCCGCAAAAAATGATTTTTTGAACGATGTTAATTTTGCCAACAACTTCTTTTATCAGCCTCAGATTGGACCTTTGGGCAGTAGCCAAAATGTTCGTTTTGGCGAAAACCTTTTCAGTGGAAACGAAGTAGGAAAAAGAGCTTTTGTTTTCCAACAAATGAGCAATGTGTTGATAGAAAACAACTTTTTTTACCACATTTCTTCTTTTGAAAATGTCAATCAGAACAATTCGTGCGTGAACAATTCAAGCACTGAATGTGATTTGTCGCTCGGAAGCAAATTTGAAACTTCTGGTGTAAATCCTAAATTTTCAGATTATAAAGGCGGACGTTTTGAGCCTCACCACGATTTCCGTAACGTTACTTCTGTTGGTTTGTACACAGGAAAATACGAATTTTCTATGACAGGCGAGCCACAAGGCGTTGCTCAAATCAGAACTTTGACCATTCAAAAACAAGCATTGAACAGCAATAAGTTGGATTTTGAAGCGAATTTCACTGCCGATGCTGCAAGAATTTTTTCTCAAAATCCTTCCTTGAATTTTAAAATCAACAATTATTTAGAAAAATACGCCAATACAGATTGGAAAAACATCACCGAAGTGGAATGTTTTTTAGATACTGACCCTGGCGTTGGTAATGCAACAAAATTAAACATCACAGCAGCAGCTACGCTTGACATTAAAAATACAGCACTTTCTTTTGCCAATACACAAACCTTCAATGGCGAACACCAACTTTTTGTAAGGGTGAAAAACAATGAAAACCGCTGGTCGCACTTGCAATCTTTTGCTTTTTTTGTTGAAAAAACAGATATTTCAATGAAATTAGAAAATGTGCCAGTCAAAGATTGTACTGCAAACACACCCGAATGTTTTAAGTTTATTATAAAAAATGAAGGTACAAAAACAATTCCCGCACAAAACGTTGATTTGCTTATTTTTAACAAAAAAGCAAGCCATACCATTGCTGCTCAGATTGGTACTATTGTGCCGAATGGTTTTGCAGAATTTGTGATTTGTGATAAAAATAGATTTTTGATAGAAAAAGACAGTATTTTTGTAACCCTTAGTAGCGATTACTTGAACAGTCACGACTTCAATCCAACAAATCAAATCGTAGCAATTCCTTTTGTGACCGTAGATACACTTTTATTGAAAGTATATGACATCAAAGGGATTCTTTGTCACGGTAACAACGATGGACGTGCAGAAATCAAAGTTGAAAACGACATTAACCTCAATACCAACAAATACCAATGGTCTTACACAACGCCCGAAGGTGTCATTTTAAATTACAAACATGGTTTTCACTTGAGCTTAAATACATTAGCACCAGGCTGGCATACTGCCAAAGCAATAGGTCCTAATGGTTGTGAAGCGAGTACACGCTTCTTTGTACCTGATGCAAAACCACTGAATGTGACACTCGTAAGCGGTGATTACAACGGTGTCCAAATCTCTTGTAAAGGCAAAGAAGATGGCGTAGTCAATGCCATCGTTTGTGGTGGAACAGGAACATACGATTATTTATGGAGCAATAAACAATGGGTTTCTAAAAACGCTTTAAACGATAAGCTCAAAGCGGGTTCTTACAGTGTGACCATCGAAGATGCCAATTATTGCAAAGTAGAGGCAAGTATCACACTCAACGAACCGCAAGTATTAGAACTTATCACTTCATCAAAAAATATTGCTTGTACTGGTGAAAACAATGGCGCAATCGCAGCCCAAACCAATGGTGGAACGGGTGCTGTTACTTACCTTTGGAGCAATACTTCTAATGAACCAAGCATCAATGGTTTGACAGCAGGTACTTATACCGTTACAGCGACTGATGCAAATGCTTGTACGGCTACTACGAATTCTACAACGATAACAAATCCAGTAGCTATTTCGGTTGCACCAACAGTCACTCAGCCAACCGACCCTTCAAATGGTGCGATTAGCCTTGCAGTAGCTGGTGGAACAGTTCCTTACACCTACAATTGGGGCGGTGGAATCACTACTCAAAATCGTACTGGTTTGGCAGCAGGTACTTATACAGTGACTGTTACAG
>JAYWHK010000294.1:0-2380 GCA_043777755.1 Saprospiraceae bacterium | reverse complement strand
AATACTGTTTCTTGCATAATTTTTTCGTTTGATAACTCAAAATTACGCTTTTTTTATGATTTCGTTGCACTTACATTTTTCGTGCCGCTCAATAGTGGCATTAAGGCTTGAAAACCAATACCAACGTTTTTACCAGCCGCATTATAATCTGAATTTAGACCCGCAGCATTGCCCATAAACACTGAACCACCAGAATTAAACACTTCCAACGATGCCTTATTCATTTTGAAATATTCCGTTCCGTTCAAAGAAAAACGGATTTTGTCCTCGTTGGGATTTCGTTCTACTTCAATTTTGGTATTTTGGTCAGCATCTTGAATTTTATTAAGAAAAGCAGTTGTCAAAGTCGTTGGATTGACCCAAGTTGCATTACCATCAGTATCTGATTTTAATATGTAATTATCTGTTGCACCGTTAGTTATCTGCAAATTTTCGGTTTTTGTCTTACCGTTCACGTCCAATTTTTCGGCGGGAGTATCTGTTCCAATACCAACATTTCCACCAAATTTATTGAGTATCAAATCGCCATTTGTAGTCGTTCCAGAGCGTCCTTGAATGTCATTGCCATCATAACCGAGCATTACGCCTTTGTTATTTGTCGCTTCGCCAATCAAAACGGCTTTATTGCCCGTCGTATTAAAAGCGGCGATATTAGAAATATTATTACCAAAATCAGCTCCAACCGACAGCGGATAACGTGGCGACACATTATTGATACCCAAATTAACACCACTTTGAAAAACGCTACTATTGACGAGCGTTGTACCGTCCCATTTTGGCATAAAATTATTGTCCAAAGTACCGACTTTTGGGTCGGTTTCAGAACCGCTACTAATCGCCGTCCAATCTGTACCATTATAAAAGTAAAAACCTTCGGAATTATCATTTTGAAACACCAATAACCCTTTTACAGGCGCAAGAATAGCCAAGCGTTGCGCTTCGCTCATTCGAGGAATGAGTACGCCTTTGTTGGTACTTGCGACATCAAGCATTGCCGAAGGTACAGGATTAGCAGAATTTTGGTTGATTGCGACCTGTGCCGAAGTATTTTTTACAAAAAATAAAATGCTTGCACAAAGAATGATTACTTTTCTCATCTAATTTTTAGTTTTTTTATAAAATAAACCACAAAATTATGATACTACGAAAAAATAAAAATTGATGTATGGTAAGAAATTTTGTAATTTTACAGTAAGGATAAGTTTAAAGAACACAAATATACACAACGGAAAGTGGTTTTGGGATTTTGAATTTATGTAAAATATTGAACACCAAGTATTTGCAATATCTTTAATATCTAATAACCAATATCCTTTGTGTATATAAGCTGGTACACCTTTTGCATTACTTAAAATGTATTTCTTATTTTAAAAAATAGATGAAAAATACACTCCGTTTTTCTATAACATACTACATTTACAAATCATTGATTGTTAATTATTTACATTTAAAAAAGAATGATAACCATGTCACTTTTTTTTTAAAATTGTGGTATATTTAATAAAAATATAGTTGTACTTTTGAATCATTAATTTTAAAATGAATTGTAAAATTTTACCACTTATGAAAAAAATATTTCTTTCACTCGCAGTTTTTGCCGCTGCATATACCCAGTCTTTTGCTACTGTTGTTTATCAAAAACAATTGGAAGGACAAGAGTTTCAGATTGGCGTAATGCTGACTTGGGCAACACAATTAGAAGATAATTCTTCTATGTTTATGGTTGAAAAATCAGAAAATGGCATTGATTATACCAATATTGGGTCAATTACAAGTGCTGGTTCTTCTAAAAAAACAAAAGACTATAACTTTTTGGACGTTATGGCTTCGTCACAGTTCATCTATTACCGCTTGAAGCAGGTAGATGTTGATGGCTCGTTTAGCTTTACAGATGTTTTGAAAGTAAAGAAAAACATTTCTAACAACTTTATGGTGGCTCGTATGTCTTCGCCAAGTGCAAGCAAAGAGTTCACTGCGACGCTTGACGTTTTCAAAGAAGGCGATATGGCTTATGAGTTGCGTGATTTAGAAGGAAAAGTGCTTTTTGCAAGTGTTCAACCAATGGTAAATGGCTTAAATGACATCACTATCAGCTTGGCTGACCAAAAACCAAATTTGTACAAGTTACACTTTATTTTTGGCAAAGAGGAAGAATCTTTGGTGATTGAAAAAGTATTGGACGAAATGGATAAAAAGCAAAATGTTGCTAACAACCCAACAAAAACAGGAAGACAATAGTTTTTCTACACAAATAGATTAGTGTTTAAATAGGTATAATAATTTTTATACTCGATGTTCCAGTTTTCTAAAAACAGAACATTTTTAAAAAATTTAAAAAATAATATTTTAATTTATAATAAAATATCAATTTTTTATTTTT
>JAYWHK010000293.1:0-6613 GCA_043777755.1 Saprospiraceae bacterium | reverse complement strand
AAATTCAGCCCAAATTCCTCATTCAGCTCTTTGCCATTGTAGAGGTATTTGTTCTTTGAAGCGGTTGCATCTGAATACCACGCTCCATTGAAAGCCATACCAAAGGGGTAATAATGCGTTTCTTGCAAGAGTTCCGTTTGGTTGTCTATGATGCCATTGGCGTTTTTGTCTGTAAAAGATACTCGGGTGTTGCCAAGATGGTCTTTTAAGTTGTACTCTCTGCGCCAAGTGTAAGGGTACGTTTGTGTTGCATTTGTGGTATTGTAGGCTCGTCCTTCTTCGTTGTAGATGGCTTCGAGGCGGTTGTTTTTTAGCTCAATGCCTCCTAAGTAGTCTTGTGTCGTTATTGCTGTGCCGTCTGTTGTTTTTTTGCGGAGCTTCTGCCCTGAAGCATCGTAGAGGATTTCTATGTACTTCGTTGCGCCAAAACTGAATTTCGACGGCAAGTTAAGGTGATTGTACGTGATTGTCAAGTTTTTGTTCGGGTCAAATAACACATTTCCATTATTATCATAGGTGTATTGTGCCGTAGAGGTATAACGGAAGCCTTCGGTCGCATTGGCATTGTCCACCAGTGACTGTATTTGATTGGTATTGGGCTTGTAGGTATAGGTCATGTTGTCAGTTTGGACATTGCTAAAAAACGTATTGAGGACACCAGCAGTGTTTTTTTTCAACAAACATACCATTTCGTTTCATTGTCAAAATGTTGCCACGAGCATCATAAGTAGGTGTTTCATTGAAATAATTGTTATTAAACAACGTTCCACTAATGCCATAGCTCGAAAATTTGGCATCTGTCATTCTATCCAAGTAGTCGTAAGTATAGCCATACGCCATTGGCGCACGCCCTTTTACTTGCCAAACGGCTTGCGAAATATTGCCATTTTTTTGGGCTATGCCTTGCAAATTTGCGGTCATTGTAGGGGCATCGTACTGTAAATCTTCTCTAAACAAATCTTCAGTATTTGTTGTGCTGCTGAAAGTTGGCGTATTAAAATTGCTCAACATATCACCTATCGGATTCCAAACGCTTGAAATACTACTTGTTCCGTTGATGCTACGCAACAAGCCATTTGGCAAATAAGCATAGTCCACGGTTTGTAATCCGCCGCCAATGATTTTATTAGCGACCTGATTTTTTTCAGTGTAATTGATGGCGTTGATGGTGGTTGGTGTAGCTCCATCAATGCTTTGCTTCACACCAGTGAGCCTTGCCCAAGCGTCAAAAGTACGGGTATTTACAATGATGTTAGATGGTCCTGCGGTATGAGCGCAGGTCCTGCTTTCGGTCAAGATATTGTCAGCGTTGTCATAGTTATAATTCATGACTTCGGCAGTGAGCGAGGTGTTGAGGTGGTTGTTGCCTTCTATTTTCATAACACGCCCATAGCTGTCATAAGTCATTGCTTTTGTGGTGATAGCATTGGCAGCTGTAGGTGTCACCACAGGGTCAGCTGTATTAAACTGCATCACTTTTGAAGTTTTGAGCTTGTCTTTTTCAGTAGCGGTTGTACCGTAGATATTTTCTACGATTCTGTTGGTAAAAGTAAGTGCATCTTTATTCCAATTGGAATTGATGCCTTTGATTGTCATACGTCCGAAATCATCATAAGCGGTAGCCATCCAACGGAGGTTGTTGCGCAAGAAACCGTCTTGATAAAGTGCGGGCAAATCACGGGTGTTGTATTGGAATAGCTCAATAACTTTTCCTGGTACTTTTTTGCGAGCGATGAGGTCGTTTGCTTGATAATTGTAGTAATAATTGAGTTCGTCACTTGTCCAAGTTGCTCCAGGCGTGATGACTTTTACAAGTCGGTCTTTGTCGTCGTAGAGGTAATAAGTGTCAGTATTATTTAATCCATTGCTTGAGCTTTTGCGCATACAGACCAATCTTCCTTTTTTATCTTTAAAAGAAGTGGTACGGTTGCCATTGGCATCAATGACGGTGGTTTTCATCAAAGAGCCAAGCGGATAAGCGGTACTGCTATTGCTTGCAAAGTTAAAATTGGTTACGCCAGGGTCGCTCGAAGTTGCTGCATTGGTCCCGTATTCGGTGATGGTCGGATGCCAGCTCGGAGGTGTTACTTTCCATGTTCGGCTGAGTGGGTCGGCGTAATATTCTGTTAGGGTATGTGCCTTGCCCGTTGGCGATTGATAATTGCCAGTACTGAAGCCACCAACAAAGGTTTCGTATGATTTTGATACCCGCCCTTGATTGTCGTATTCTACTGCGGAGATTTGGTCAAGCCCATTGAAAGAACCTTTATTGACAGATTGAATGTTTCTGCCAAGCCCATCAAAATAAGTAAAACTTTCTTGCAGATTGACGGGACTACCTGCCACTGCGGTAAAAGTATTGCTTTGTTTGACGTTGCCAAAAGTGGTGATGACACCACTTGCATTGAGCGTAGGATAAGTGTAGGCGTAAGCGGATTTGACCGCACCGTTTCTTGCGCTTGTTTGGAGCAGACGCATGAGTTGGTCGTAGGTATAATCCACAAACTGCCCGTCAGGGTTGGTCATTTTACTGACGAGTTTGGTGCCAGGGTGGTAGGCATAATTCCAAGTCCAGCCATTGAAAGCCCTTTGTGTGATTAGTCCTGCGGTGTTCCACGTGTAAGTTTCGGGCAACCAACCTACTTTGGTAAATTGCTTAGGCATACCTGCCTTGTTACCTGTTGTGGCAGTTCCCGTATAGCTATCAATAGTCCCTTTGAGTACCCATGTACCAGTAGCATTGAGTACAGCGTTGTCGTTTGGATTCGCCTGAGTGTAAGTACGTTCGTAATTGTAAAAAGTAGAAGGACGAGGAAAAGACGTTGCTGCACTTGTCACTACACCCGAAGCATTGTCGAACAATTTATAAATGGTGCGACTTCCGCTGAGGAGGTTGCCTGCCACGAGCGTCCGAGTTTCAATTGGCGTGAGGATAAAAGCACTTTGCAATCTTGCTTTTGTGGCTGCATCTAATACTGTTGCATCTGCCACATCAAAGGAATAATCCATTTGAGTTTCCGTGACCTTTCCGTCAGAATTGGTGATGGTGGTTTTGGTCGGCTGCAAGTGAGAGCTTGAGCCGTAGGTGTAGTTTGTGGTGGTGGTGATGTTGTCGATGACAGTGATAGAGGAAGCAAGTCGGTATGGTTTATTACGTATGTTGTAAGCTGTCCAAAAAATAGCGGGTGCCGTGATTGTAACAGGTAAGGTTAACGCTTTTATACAACGATAATCAGTACCATCATTTACATAAGATTCACTTGTTTCTACATTAAAGGTAGATGCAACAGTTTGATTCAAGGCATTAAAATTTGTTTTTGCTATTAAATTCCCAGCATTCACTTTTGGTTTTGCTGGTGGATATGGAATCGGGTCAGCAATATTTTGATTAAAATTGTATATTGGCGAAGCCTCTGTAATATATTTGTAAGTCGTAGAGCCATTGCCATTATTGTTTTCTCTAACTAACTCGTAACCAATATGGTAACCTTCAAAAGAACCAAGTGGCACAACTGAATAATCTACAAAAATAGGCTTTTGAGTAGTTAGCGTAATAGGTACACTATTGGAGGTAGCGTTCCAAGATACACTTGCCACATAGCCATATTTAGGCTTGTTATGTAAAACAGCAGTAGATTTACCTGTGTTTGCATCATTATAGGTATAGTTTTTAACTATATTAGGAGTATTTGTTCCATCATTAGTGGTTATTTTTTCAACCCTTAAACCACCTACTTCTGCATTGGTCATTGTTCCCGTCTGAGTTACCAGCAATAGAGAAAACAATGAAGCTGCATTACCTCCCGTAATTTCAAATCGGAAAGTACCTGAAACTGGAAGATTGGGAAAAATATCAATTAAATCTCCATTCGCTGTTTTTACGGAAAAATCAGGAACATTATTGACCGTACATACATGATTAATACTTGTTGAACCTATGTATTGATTATTAGCAGTATTGAAAACTTTTATCGTTGCAGAAGGCGAAGACACACAACAAGTTGTTGTATTGTTATCTGGACCTCTTTTAATATCCCAACGATACCTCATTTGGCTCGTATTTGCAATGGTCACAGTAAATGGGGTTCCCTGATAAGCTGGAATAGGACAACCCGTACAGGTAACACCGCAAACGCCATTAGAACCCCAAAACAGGTCAGCCGTACCAACATTACTTAAAGTAACAATTGGAGTAGGTTGATACACCTCATTTGCACCAAGCTCAAAAGTAGTGCTGCCTCCTGTGGGATAGGTAATTTTATTTAGTGTACCCAATTGCATTTTTGCTTCATTAGACTCTCTGTTTGACACCCCTTCACTCCTGTAGTAAGTCTTGGGATCTCCTGCAAGCATATAAGCCAATTTGGTGTATGGAATATTATAGATTGCGCTTTTAGGATTATCCGCACCGTTAAAATAACCCCAGTGGTCAATATCCGATGAAAGTCTATTGGGCAGATAATCCGCAACTGTAGCGTCTTTATAATAAGAAAACACATGAGGAGGCACGGAAAAATTAGGGTCTGTACAATGAACTTCCTGTAATTGATTTAAACGAAGTCTATTGTCTTCGTGTGAATTAGACTTCTTATTACTGTTATCTCTAAAATAATCTTGTGATAATCTGAATTCTTTGCAATAAGCTCCTGCCTGAACTTGAATTTTATCCAACTTTTTAGCTCCTGTTCCTGGATAATTATTAGAATAAGGATCAATATCTTCTCTATTGGCATTACTTGGAACAAAAACAACTTTGTCTGTTGTTGTTTCGATTTTATCCAACCTATAACCATAAGTAACATCTGTTTTAATGGTATAATAGCCTCCAACAGATGAACCATTTGACGAACTTGAAGATGCTCTGTGGCGGTAACTGTATGTTTCTTTGGTATAGAAAAGATTAATTTTATTAACATCATCAGCAGAACGAATTTGCTTAAGATACCAGCCAGCTGCTTGTTGAAACTGTCCAGCCAATTGTGTAATTTCAATAGCAGGCATACCATCACCAGTATCTCCAAATTCATAAATATTACCATCCATAGTAGTAATGGTAAATTTTTTAATCCTATCCGCTCCAAAACCAGCCGAAACAGAGCAAGTAATTTTTACATCTTGCTGCGGAATAACAGTTGCTATTTTAGTCAAATTATTAGGGTCACTTGCAGGAAAATAAAATTTACCACTTGCGCCGCCTACGGAAAAAGAAAAAATATCTGGTTCTGCATCATAATTACCCGTGGAAATTGAACTAACTGTAATACTGCCAGCTTGCCCAGTGTTGATTAAATTATACATATTAGAACCAGAGTTTATTGCTTGTCCTGTGGAAAACCAACCACTTGCGCTCTCATCAGGTCTGCCTTGTACAGTTCGGCTAATCATACCGCCTGCTTGTAGCGACCAGCCTAAACCGACCCAAGAGCAAGGTTCACCTACTTTGACACCGCCAGCATGATAGCTGAGTGAAATAGGAAGGCTCAAAGAACCTTCTTTGAGTGTATGGATTGGAATACCAATATTGGGAACTCCTGTGTAATAGCTTACAGGAATGTCACCGTATTTACCCAAACTTGCAGCATTGGGTGGTGGCATAATTACATCTCCAACTTGATTATTGACAGGTTGTGCTAATAATATATTATGCCATAGCATAAGGCTAAAAAGCCAAAATAAGTGTTTTTTCATTGTTTTTTAATTAAAATGTGTGTGAAAAGTGCTGTTTTAAGATTTCTATCTCTGAATCGATAAGTTTTTGGTAATCAAGGTGTTGTCGGCGAATTTTACTTGAATAAAGTACAATCCTTCTGGGAATTGACTACAATCAAAATTGAGTTTTTGTATGCCTTTTTCCATTTCATAGTCTTGTTTTTGTAGTATTGCTCCAAGTGAATTGATGATGGCAATACTTGCTTTTCCGCTTTTAGTGGCGGTCATATCAAGGATTACCTCACTGTTAGTCGGGTTGGGATAAAGGGATAGTGTGTTGTCATTGTATTTGATTTGTTTACTGGTAATAAAAGTGCCTGTTTTACCGCAACTTATACTTCCATCAACCAACGAATAACGAGGACCTTTGGACGATAGCATTTTACGCAAACGTTCTTTCTGACCTTTGGTGAACATTTCTTGCAGTTTGTCGTCGGTATTGTCCATAAAATTCATGTACATTTCTACTGCATTTCCAGAACACATACTAATATGTTGTGAGTTTTTCTCAATAATGACATCATCATTAGGTGCATTGTGCAAAGGGGTGTCTTCTACAAAATCGTCAGCACAGTAATTGTACTCGTTCCAAAGTTCATACAATCCCAAATAATTAGCGATGAGATGGGTAAGGGTAATGCCTTCGTCGTAAGGTTTCTTAGAAGCACCATTTTTGCCTCCAAAATAGTCAGGGTCAATGACAATGCCATCAATCGTAGCATCAGCACCCGGGAGAATGGCATAACCCGCATTATAATCACCCAATTCTGCAACCCAAATATTAATGTAATGGGCAGGGTCAATGGCAATGTCATTAAGCTAAGGGTTTTATAGCCATTTTTTCATAATTATCTAAAAATCAATTGATTATAAAGTATTTTCAAAAAATAAAGCCTTAAAAAAT
>JAYWHK010000292.1:0-45419 GCA_043777755.1 Saprospiraceae bacterium | reverse complement strand
TTTTTTATTTTTATAAAAATTATAAAAAAATTATAAAATTTTAGTGTCAAAAAAAATTATGCCTAAAATTTCAAAAACTGGAACATCGAGTTTATAGTGTTTATGAGTTAGTATCCTCTGAGTTCCTCAACTCAGGGGATATTTTTTTACATCATTTCAACACCACCATTCCAACTTCCGCTGCCATGACGTTTCTCATTTCGATGAGTTTCTGTTGTGCTTTTATCAAAATCATCAATTGCATAGGGTCGGCATCACGAGGATATTCTTTGATTTTGGTTTGATTTTTTTCGCACATACGAATCAAACGGCGCAGTCTAAAATATTTTATGGCGTGTTCGCTGTCATTATTGAAGTTCTCCTCGGGCATTTTTTGCGATTTCAAAGGCGAATTGCGGCGTTCATCCGTCCAATTTGGGCTGTACTCGTCAGGCGAAGTCGAAACATCAACCGCCATACGACGAAGGCTCTCATCGTGGTGTTGTACAAAATACTGAAATGTAACATTTTGTCCATTGCGCAACAAACTTGCACATTCTTTTGCGATGCGCTCAAAAGCTTTATTGTCAAAATCATCTAAAACATCGTCAATATTCGCAATAATAAATTCTGCAACACTAATATTTTGTTCTTCATTGTACATTTTATCACCTGCCAAAATCAGAATCCTAATAATGTCTTTTTCTTGAAATTCGTTGCCTGTCGTTGCATTGGTCTGCTGTGTTTTTTGTCGTGGCGCAGTGATAAAATCCAATTCCTGCGAAGCTGAAGGCATTTCAGCTCTATTTTGCTCTTGGTTGCGCTCGTTTTGTTGGCGTTTTTTGGCAATGTCTTGAAAAATAATCTTATTCAACTCTTGTACCAAAGATTCTTCGCTGATGTCAAGTTTGATGGCGCACTCTTTTGTATAAACAGCCCTTTTGAGTGTATCAGGAATCAAGGCTATCAATTCCAAAATATCCCGTAACAATTTAACTTTCTGAATCGGATCACGCTCAATTTGTTCTTTTTGCTGTTCTATTTTAAAAAAAACAAAATCTTTTGATTCTTTTTCTAAAAATTGACGCAAGGCTTCTGCGCCATTTTTGGAAACATAACTGTCAGGGTCTTCGCCATCGGGCAAAATCGCAATTTTTACATTAAGGTCTTGTGCTAAAACATTTTTAAGGTTTTTCGTAGCGGCACTGATTCCTGCGGCATCTCCATCAAATAAAAAAAGAATATTTCCACCTCGTGTCAAGCGTTTGAGAACCCTTGCATGGTCTTCGTTGAGTGCCGTTCCGCAAGGCGCAACTGCATTTTCGATGCCCGCTTGATGCAAAGAAATCACATCAGAATAACCTTCCACTACAATACAAAGGTCTTCTTTTGCAATCTCTCTTTTGCCTTGAAAAGCTCCATACAAAACTTTACTTTTGTGGTAAAGTTCTGATTCTGGGGAATTTATATATTTAGGAGTACTCTTATCTGTACTGAGTGTACGACCTGCAAAAGCAACAACTTTTCCCGTCAAATTCTGAATCGGGAACATCACCCTTGCTCGAAAAAAATCACGATTGTTGTCGTTGCTAAGTTTTAATTTTTTTAAAAGGTCTTCTTTATAACCCACTGCGATTGCCGTTTTAGTCAATAAATCGTAGGCTTCGGGCGCATAACCAAGGGAAAATTTTTGAATGGTTTCATCTAAAAAACCACGTTTTTTGAAATAACTAAGCGCAATACTTTTACCCAAATCCGTTTCTAACATTTGCTTTTGGTAAAATTCCAGCGCAAAATCATTGACCAAATAAAGGCTATCTTCTTCGAGTCTTTCATTGATAGCATCTTGCGAAAGCTCTATTTCTTCTAAGGTAATGTTGTATTTTTTGGCAATGTAGCGAACCGCATCTTCAAACGACATATTGTCGTGTTCTCGCAAAAAAGCAATAGAATCGCCACCTTTTCCACAACCAAAACACTTGAAAATATTTCTAACAGGACTAACATTGAACGATGGCGTTTTTTCGCCATGGAACGGGCAAAGCCCAATCATATTAACGCCACGGCGTTTCAGACCTACAAAATCGCCTACAATGTCCTCCACACGTACGGCATCTAACACTTCTTGTACTGATTTTTTTGCTATCAAATTATATAGTTTCTGCTATTTCTTCCCGCCCAATTTTGCACCTTTTAGGCTAAAAATATTTTGGTCAAAACTAAAATTCAAATTGTTTTTTTCTCGGTGTTTTTTTTGCGCTAATTTGACCAATTTGTCAACCAAAGCCGTAAAATCTACGTTTGTTTTTTCCCAAAGATAAAAAGAAAGCGAGCCAGGAATCGTGTTGATTTCATTGACATAAACATTGTTGTTGTCCATGTCTATCAAAAAATCTATGCGAGCAACGCCCGAACAATCTGTTCCTTGGAAAGCTTTGACTGCCATTTCTTGGATTTTTGCAGTCATTTCACTTGGAATATCGGCTGGAATACGGCGTTTCAAACTTGCCATTCCTTTTGAGCCATTTTTAGAACCTGATTGATTGACGTATTTTTCGTTGTAAGTCAATATTTTATCACTTTGTACAACAGGTTCTTCACAAACAGAAGGTTGTGCATTTTCATAATCGCCCAAAACAGAACAATTCACCTCTTTGAGGTTCACGACAGCTTTTTCAATGATGACTTTTCTCGAAAATTGAATTGCATTTTCTACACTTTCACGCAGTTCGGCTTCGTTTGATGCTTTTGAAATGCCAATGCTCGAACCCAAATCCGCTGGTTTTACAATCACTGGGAAACCAAGTTTTTGAACAGATTTTGCAACAACAGCATCTGCACCACGAATCCAATCCGAAGAAAAGAAATGTACAAAATCCACCAAATCCAATCCCAAAGATTGGTACATGATTTTCATAGCGATTTTGTCCATACCAATAGCGGAAGCCAAAACGTTACAACCACCATAAGGAATATTCATCAATTCAAAAAGTCCTTGAATCGCACCGTCTTCACCATGCGCACCATGCAACACAGGAAGCACCACATCAATATTGGTCAGGAAGGTTTCTTTGCCAAAAAAACTTTTGACAGGATATTTGTAAATACCATTTTCATCGCTACTTTCTGTTACCCAAACTTTGTCGCATTGGGCAAGAAGCGTGTCGGTATTTTTATAATTTTCTAAATTCAAAAGAGCAGCACCACTGTACCAAATCCCTTTTTTACTGATATAAATTGGAACAACCTCATATTTGTTCGTATCCGCAGCGTGTGCTGTTTGCAGGGCAGAAATTACCGAAATCTCATGTTCTGGTGATTTTCCACCAAAAACGATAGCAAGTTTAATCTTCATTTGTAGAAAAAATTAATTTAAAGTGCAAATATACGCATCTTTTAATCTTTTCTAACTAAATGTGCTTTATTACTGATGTTAAAAAACTCAGGAACAAAAATTTTCACGGCAACGGTTTCATTTACTACACCATTTTTAGTGGTGAGTTGCGCACGCTTGGTATTTTTTTCCTTCAAATTAAAATTTGCGCCGTTGCCTTGGTCTTCGAGCGAAATCTCATAACGACCACTTTCAACGACATAGTTTAAGATAGCGTTGGTTGCATTTTCCAATTTGATGTTGGTTTCGACCAAAACAGCATCGCCAGGCCAAGCTGTTAGTTCAAAAGGAGTATTCATTTGCACCATGATGTTTTTCGCATCAGTAATGTTGAACGTTTGATGCACCGTTTTTTCCAATTGTGCAAAAAGAAAATGTACTGAAAAAATCAATACGAATGTAAAAATATGTTTCATTATTTTTTTAATTTTAAAAAAGCAAAAGTACTTACTTTTTTTGGATTTCTTAGTTATAAAAAAGTTATAAATAGGCGTATAGAAATAAATGTGGTTATTTTGTCGTTGAGAAAAAAGTAATAAATAGCTGACTATAAGGAAGTTATTTATTGCTTTTTGAGCAATCGACTGAAAAAAATAACCACGTTTATTTTAGCCCAACTACTTAAGTTGCTTATGTCAGAACATTAAAAAAGCGAATAGGCAAAACCTATTCGCTTTTTCATCAAATTATTGTTGTAATTTTATTTTACAAAAGGATTAGAGAATTTAGAATCGCTAACCATATTTCGGTCGGTTAATGTTTTCAAAAATGCTATTAAATCAGCTTTTTGTTTATCATTCCAATTGAATTTTTTAGGAGAAGACGTACCTGTCAATTGGTCAAAGCCTTGTAATCTCCAATCCAATGCTGGGTGATTCTGAATGCCCGAATTGTAGTGATTGACGACTTGTTCCAAGGTTTGAAAACGTCCATCGTGCATATAAGGCCCAGTCAATTCGACGTTGCGAAGGCTTGGTACTTTGAATACACCATTTGCAATGATTGTATTGCCATTAAAACCAGGTAAAATATCAATATTATCAAAAGAAGAGGAGCTTTTTCCTAAAAATGCGCCCATTCCAGGGTCTGTGTAATCTGCTTCCAAACCAATATTTGCAGCTTCCGAGTTGCCTTCGTCCCAACTGTTAGAATTGAAACTTGAACCAGAGTGGCAGCTACCACATTCTTTTTGGAACAATTTCATACCTTCTACTTCTGCATTATTGAAGTTCTTAAAACTCTGATTTTTGCCTTCGTCGAATTTTGATTTAGCCGAAACCATTGAGTTCAAAAATGAAGACATTGCTTTGACGACTCTCTCCCGATTGATGTCCTTTGTGCCGAAAGCACGCTCAAAAAGTGTAGCATAATAATCTACTTTATTTAATTTTTTGACAAGGGCATCTGTTGATTCCATACCCATTTCGACGTGGTTACGAACAGGTTGCAAGACCAAATCTTCAATATTTTGCGCACGTTTGTCCCAAAAGAAACCTTTTGTGAAGGCAGAGTTACAAATCGCCATTGAGTTACGGCTTGTTTTTTCGCCATTAAAACCAATACTCTCCGCACCGCTGTCTGCAAAAGCTCTTTTTTGGTCGTGGCAAGAACCACAAGAAACAGTATTGTTAATGGACAATTTTTTGTCGTAAAACAATACTCTACCCAAAAAAGTAACGTCATTGTTGAGGATTGGTGCTTTTGCCACCACCAAGTTCGTTAAAGAACGAGGTGTTGCAGAAATGCTGTAGTCAGGTGATTTCTCTGGAATAACCAAACTCTGCGTTTCATACTTCAGCTCTGTATTGTTTTCTTTTGCACAGCTAAAAAGGAAAGCTCCCGCTGCCGATAAAACCAATGAATATAGAATGGTCTTTTTCATGTTATACAATTTTTTTGAATGAAAAAATATTTTATTTAAATGTCATACAAAAGTAAATAAAAAAGCTAAACAATGCAATATCAAGTACTTAGAAATATAATTTTTTTGTCTAAAAACATAAATTATGATGATTTTTAAGCTAAATACTTTTAAAAAACAGCTGATAAGCAGGCGTATAGAAATAAACGTGGTTATTTTAGCCCAACTACTTATGTAAGGCTTTTACATTATTTTAATTGAGTTTTATGGATCAACATCTATCAATACATCTATTGTCGAAAGCCCTTTATAACTTTTCAAATCTAAAATAGAATTGATAATCAACTCTTTGGCAAAAGCAATTTTGTTGTAATCCAATTCTAATTTTATCATAATGTCTATCAAATAATAACTCCGCAAACGAGGAATACTTGGCAATGCTGGACCAATCACTCTCCTTCCTAAATGCTTTTTCAATATTTCTGCAAAAATCTTACTTGCTTCATTGACCACTTCTGGTTTTTTGTGCCGCAAAGTAATTTGTATCAAACGAAAAAATGGTGGATATTGAAAATCTTTGCGTTCTTCTAATTCTCTTTTGTAAAAATTTAAAAAGTCATTGCTCAAAACATCCCTCAAAACAGGATGTTGCGGATTTGAAGTTTGAATAATAACTTTTCCTTGTTTTTCTCGACGACCAGCCCGACCACTCACTTGCATCAACAATTGAAAAGCCCGTTCTCCTGCCCGAAAATCTGGAAAAAACAACAAACTATCTGCATTGATTACACCAACCAAACTCACATTGTCAAAGTCCAAGCCTTTTGTTACCATTTGTGTGCCAACCAAAATATCCAAGCGTTTTTCCTCAAAATCATTGATGAGTTGGGCATGGGCATTTTTAGTTTTTATCGTATCGGTATCCATTCGTCCGATGTTGGCTTCTGGAAAATAAATTTTAGCATCGTCTTCGACTTTTTCTGTTCCCAAACCTTTGATATTGACGGCAGGGCTTCCGCAAGCACCGCAAACCTTCGGAACAGCGGCATAGTGACCGCAATAATGACAACGCAGGCAATTCACACCTTTGTGAAAAGTCAAGCTCACGTCGCAGTTTTCGCAATCGGCTTTCCAACTGCATACATCGCACTGAATATAAGGCGCATAACCTCTACGATTTTGAAATAAAATGACTTGTTCCTTGTTATTTAGTGTGTTTTTGACAGCTTCTAAGAGTAAAGTGGTAAAATGCGCTTGCATTTTTCGCTCTTTTTTATCTTTTAAAGTACTGGCAAAAATCACTTCTGGCAGCGCTGTTCCTCCAAATCTTTCGCCCAAATACACCAAACCGTATTTGCCTTGTCGGGCATTGTAATAGCTTTCGATGGCTGGAGTGGCAGTTCCCAACACAACTTTTGCCTTGTGTTTTTGTGCTAAAATAATCGCAGCATCACGGGCATTGTAGCGAGGAGAAGGCTCAGATTGTTTGTATGAAGCATCGTGTTCTTCGTCCACGATGATGAGTTTTAGATTATTAAAAGGTAAAAAAAGACTGGAACGTGCGCCCAAAATTAGCGATTTTCCAAGCGAAGCGGCACGCCAAAGTTCCACACGCTCGTTGTCGCTGAATTTGGAATGATAAACAGAGATGTATTCGCCAAAAATCTTTTGCAAACGGCTGACCAGCTGCGTTGTCAGTGCAATTTCTGGCACAAGAAATAAGATTTGTTCACCTTTTTTGATGGCTTCCGAAATCAACTCAACATAGACACGGGTTTTTCCGCTACCGGTTACGCCATGCAATAGAACGACATTTTTTTCTTCAAAATGTTGTTTTATTTTTGTGACAGCATCGTTTTGTTGCGTAGAAAGTGCAGGAATTGTTCCCGTTTCGTCGTCATAAACACCCAAGCGAGAAGTTTCTTTTTTATAAATTTCAATTACGCCTTTTTTCTCTAAGGCTTTCAAAACAGTACTGTCTGTTTTTGCTAAATTGTATATTTCTTGAGCTAAAATGTCGTCTTTTGTTCTTGAAACTTGAATAATGGCAACCAAGGCTTCCAATTGTCGCTCCGATTTTTTTTCAATTTGATTAAAAATATTGACCAATTCGGCTTGATTACTTTTGTAAGGTTCTTTCAAACGCACACAAGTGACGGTTTTTGCCTTGTATTTTGCTTTTAATTCAGCTTTTATAAGTAAAACCTTTTTTTCTAACAAACGGTATATAATCGGACGAACAGTTTTGATGTTCAATATTTTCTGAACTTGCTCAATGGTTAATTCGTTTTGAATCGTCAAGGCTTCATAAACCAAATATTCTTTGTCCGTCAGGTTTTCAATACTTCCATCAAAATCTTGGTGTAGAATCACTTGAGTTTCGCTGTCTAATTTTAGACCAGCAGGCAATGCAGCGTTCATTACTTCGCCCATCGTACAGCAATAATAAGCCGCCAACCATTGCCAAAACTCCAATTGGACACGGGTAATGATTGCATCTTGGTCAATGACAGAAATAATTTCCTTTGCTTCGTATTGCGTTGGCGCATTGCTGTGGATGTCCACCACAATGGCAGAATATACTTTGTTTTTGCCAAAAGGAACTTCCACACGAACACCAAAGGCGAGTTCGTCCACCAAGTCACGAGGGACACGGTAGGTAAATGTTTTCGGCAACGCCAAAGGCAAAAGGACGGTGACGAAAATGTTAGAATCGTATTCTGTATGTAATAGTAGGTCTTGTTGCATTATAGCTTCGTAGTATGCTCCTCAAAAAAGTCTTTTTCTGGTAAGTGTTGTTTTACTGCGGCAATAGAACGCATTAGCATGGTGAATGAGGATTTGCGAGAAAGCAAACCAATTAAATTTGTACGATGTTCAAACTCTTTGCCTTCATCGTTATTTTTTTCTGCGGCTAACCAATTGATTATTTCTTGCATAATCTTACGCTCTGTAACATAGATTTTACTCCTTAATTCCTTTGTTTTCTTGATAGAATCGTGGTCATGCCCATTGTGTATTAGGGTCAAAAGATTTGCTGTATTGACAGCTTTTGTGTCAGAAGGATTAGTGGCTTCAAAAAAAATACGTTTTGCACCAAAATTAATGCAGTATCTGATGCCTTTTTCAACATCATGGTCTGTATTGCAAGGGTCTAAATAGCCTCCTTCTGGCATTTTTCGAGGTTTTGCCATATTTGCGTTGTGTTCAGCAGGATAAAGATTTGACCATTCGTATCTTTTTTCTGGAAATTCACTTTTTGAATAAAAATGTTCAATATCCATAAAATAAGAACTTGCAAAACGTTCTTCTGTTAAGTAACATTTTGCAAAAAAGCAATCGTCAAAAGCATCTAAAATGTCAGCGTTTCGATAAGAAACTGGTGGCTGTGGCTTAGAATTATTAGCTGGGTTTTCCTTCCAAGTTGCCAATGCGTCGATATAATCTCTAATCTCAAGAACTTCCAAAGAACTTGGTGCAGGATATTTGCGTATTATATTAATCATAAATTATTTTCAAGGATTAAGGATTCTAATTCTAAGGACAAAGTGGCAGAAAGATAACGGGCTTCTTCTTCATATACTTTACTCAACAATTCTCTCGTAATTTTTTTATTTCCTTTATTTTCTTGAATGATAGAATTTACTCTATTAATAATTTTATCGCCTTCGGGCGAAAACTCATTATCCAAACCAAAATGCGTCATCATCAATTCTGTAAAACCTTTTCCAGCCATGTTATCCAACTCCGTTTCTCTACTCGTAATGTCATAAACTACTGTATTTTTAATACTTGAAATCACCGCTGGCGAATGTGTCGCTACAATAAATTGAACGTTGGGAAAAAGTGTGGTTAGCATCGGCATCACTTCATATTGCGCAGAAATATGTAAGTGATTTTCTGGTTCGTCGATGAGGACGATGCCAGGAGGGTCGTAGGTGTAATCCGCAAGATGCGTTTGAATCAAATCTTTTCTCAAAAAAAGATTGATTAGCAAATTCAAAAAAGCTGCGAGTCCGTCAGAAGATTGCTCTAAAGTATGCTTGTGTCCAGAAGAATAGTTAATGTAAAATTCATATTTTTGACTTTCAAATGTCAAAAACAAACCATTATCATTACTATATCTTTTCAAAATATTTTCAAAATCAGTAAAAAACTTTGAAGTACTGTTTACCAATACGTTATCATTTTGAATTTGAGCAAACGCTTGATTAACTTTCTTATTGACTAAAAATTGTTTTAATTGTTTGTCAAAAAAGCCATCTGACTTTTCAAAGATATTTTTTTCAAAATCCTCCATTGAGGTTGCACTTTTTACTTTTTGCACTATTAATCGGCGATGTGCATTTAGTAAAACATATAAGAACTTAAGTGGATTTATTGTAGGGTTTTTAGTATTTCTTTTGAAAAATCCATATTTAGAGTAAATTTTTAAAAAATCATTTTCAATTAATTCTCGCCCTTCTGTATATCGAACATGAAAAGAATATGGCTTTGTATTTTCTTCTTCAATCTTAAAAATATTATCAGCAAGAGCCTTATCAATCCCTTTCAAAATCGTACTTTTTCCTGAGCCGTTTCTACCTGTTATGATAAGATGGCTAAATGGTTTTCCATTTTGAGGTGGTACTTCGATTGTTCCGAGGTCTTGATAAGCAAAACAATCTTTGACTTCGATGGCGGTGATGTAGGGAAATTCTGTGCTATTCATTATAAAAAGATTTTGTGCAAAGGTAAATTATTTTTTTTACAAAAAAAATTTTGTGTTCGATTGGCGATTTTTTTACACTTTAGAACTCAACACTAAACATCATTTTTACGCCATTTTTCTGAATATTTGGTAGATTTTTGTATGTTAATCGCCAAATATATTCAATTCTTAAAACGCCAAAAATATTACCAATGCCTGCGCTTGCTTCCATATAAGGCATTTTTTCTAAGGCTTGAGTCAGCGGTCTTTTGTTGGCATCGCTTGGGAAAAGTTGCAAGCCATTGCTTGTAGAAGGAATATTTTTTTCACTCAAAGAACCATAAAGGGCTTTGAAAGTAACGCCTTCTCGCCAACGAAATTTTTTCAACAATGGAATCCGATTGAATAAAATACCTTCAAAATCATGGTTAATGTGCAGCATTGCGTAACGGTCACTCACAAACTCCAAATAGTTCATCAAATTAAAACCTGAATCGTCAAAGAAATAAGAACGATTGGCTTGGTGAATTTCCAAAAATGGATAGGACACTTGACCAAAAATTTGACCACTTTCCACCATCCATCGAGATTTGCCAAATGGCGCAACATAAAATACTTTATTCACACGCAAACTCGCTCGTTGATAAGCATATTCGCCACCCAAGACACCTTTCAAACTGGCTTTGTAGAAAAAATCAAACGTAGGAAATTTACTGCGAATCGCTTGTCGGGATTCTCTCGTTTGATAAAATTTGGCATTTGGCGCATAACGAATCCAAAGTCCAACTTCTGTCGTAATTGCCTGATTGTCTGTATTTTGTGAATTTGACTCAGTGATTCCAGCTTCTGTAACCGTTTTGTGTAAAGCATTGATTGAATACAGTAAGCCATTGTTTTTGTATTCTTTAAAATATTCAATTTTGGCTTGCTCGTTTTGGAATAAGCGATTTGTGCCTTCATTTTGTACAGAATTTAAAACATTTTGCCCAATATTACTATTTTGTCCAGGAAGAAAAAGGTCGTTTTCGTAAGATATTTTCAACTGATTTAAAGGAAAACGAGCTGGTCTTGCGCCTTTAAAAGCAAAGGTTGCGTTAGCACCGTATTTCCATTTTTTATCCATAAAACCATAAGCTGCGTAAGTGCCAAGCCTATATTTTTTAAAATATTTATCATAAGTACGTACATTGAGCTGCAAACGTAAGCCTTCAACATCGTTTTCTCGAAAAAAAGTGAGCAAATTACCCATTTGGAATTTTCCGACATTGACTGCGCCTGTTCCCATAAACGTTCCAAAAGTCGTCAGATTTTTTACCAGACGCATTCTTTTTAAGCTGTCAAGCATGGTTTTGATGTTTATTTCTTTTTGAGAAAGGCTATCAGAACGGTGTGAAGTCCAATAAAGCGGCGTTTTTTCAATATTGCCCGTATCTCGTAATTCTGTACTTTTTCCCTGGTAAAGTGTATCTGATTGCGGTTGATTGATGATAAATTGTTGGTAATTGTTTTTTTTAGTCACCAAAAGGCTACGTCCTTCTTTATTTTTAAAAATTTTGAGGTCAAAAATTAATTCATCTTTTTTCATCAACAAACGTCGAGCAGTGCTATCTCCTTGAAAATCAAAGTCTTGTCTAATTTTTATTTCTGAAACCCAATTGATATTGATGTCTTTTGAAACGCCCATATCTATACTTTTGACCGCATACGAACCGTCTAAAGCAACCAACATCGTACCCATAAAAGCCAAGTCATTCTTGTTGATTGGGGCAAAATAAAGCGATGCAAAACGCTGATTATCAACCTTGATGGTATCTGTAATGTAAAAATGGTAAAAAGTCGTCGCTGCACCAGAAAGCGGCCCGACAAACTGTTTGTCCAATAATTTTATCGTCGGCTCATAAATGTCAATATCGGAATACATATTGTTGATGTAGGTCGAAATCCCGTCAGTATCTACGTTGTAGTCGTCGTCAAAAGCGGTTTGTCGTTCTGCCCAAAGTTTATTTTTTTTGACAAAAGGCTCTTTTCTATAAAAAGAAGTCAGGAAACGTTCTCGAAGATAGAAAGGGAACGTTACTTTTTGATTGACTGAATTGGTGTCGCAAAAAGTAAAAGCATATTGAAAAGGTCTAAAATACCACTTTTTTTTATATTTTTCAGTAATGCCATTCAATTCAAAACGTAATTTTTCATACGTGTCAAACTGATAATAGGGGAGTCCCTCTTTTTTATTTTGGTCTTTGTGCAAAAAAACTTCTCTAATCAAATCAACCGCAGGATTGTTTTTTTTGCTGTATTTTTCAGGACGAACTGTCAATTCTTTCAAATTCGCATCGAATACCGTTCCGCTGACACTTGTTTTGTTTTGGGCTTGTGTAAAAAAAGAGCTAAAAAGTAAAAATATAGTAAGTCTAAAATTCATTGTTTTTGTTTTAAAATGGAAAGAGCGAGACAATAGTATTTAAGTTGCTTGGTGATTTTTGCAAAAAAATTAATGTATATTTTTTATTTAAATTCAAAAAATTACTAAGTTTTTATTTTACATTTGCATTATTTTTTGGAATAAAAATTTTATAAAAATATTTTTTATAGAATAAATTTTAATTTTTGTTGTACTAAAAAATGTAAATTATTCAACAAAATGTAATTTTTTTAGATTCTGTGCAAAATTTTTTAAAAAATATTTGCATATTTCATAATATTATCTGAAACTTTGCACTTCCAAAGAAAAAAGGGCTTCTTTTTATAGCTTTTTTTTACACTATTTTCTTGAATCCAAAAGATATTTTTTATTTGATTTTCAAAAAGCAATACAAAAAAAACAACTATTTTTTTGTAGAAAAATACACAAACGAAGTATGTCAACATCTGTAAATCGTTATAGCGACGAAGACTTGCAAGAGTTCAAAGCTCTCATAGAGAGTAAACTTTTGGTAGCAAGAGAAGAACTCAATTTTATGCGTGACCAAATTTTGGAACTCAACGAAAATAGTGGAGACCAACAAGGCGGTGACTGGTTTGACGATAGCAATATTCACAATGAGCTGGAAATGCTTAACAATATGGTCATTCGCCAGCAACAATTTGTGAGAAATCTCGAAAATGCTTTGATTCGTATTCAGAACAAAACTTATGGTATTTGTTCTGTAACTGGTCAATTAATCGAAAAGAAACGTTTACTTTTAGTTCCTCATGCGACCAAAAGCATGGAGGCAAAAGAAGAAAAAACGCAACAACAACCATTGATTGAAAAGCGTGATGACCTTGATGAAGTTAAAAAAGTAACGGAGAGCAAAGTTCCTCGCATCATTGACCGTGTTATCAAAAAAACTTCTATCAAACCGCAATCAGCTAAACCAAAAGTTGATGACGACGACGACTTCGCATGGGATGACATCGTTGATGACGACATTGCATTGGATTCAATCGAAGACGATTACGATTCTGACTACGAAAGCAGCATCATTCCAATGAATGATGACAACGACGATGATATGGATTGATTTTTCTCTCCAAACTTAAAAAAAAGTGCAAAACGCTACAACGTGTTTTGCACTTTTTTTGTGGTGTTATTTTGTAATTGTTACTGTATAATAGCTTGAGGAAAAACCTCCGAAAATACCCAATCCTCCTTTCACATTGCTCGAAATACGGGTGTAAGTCGAAAATGGTCCAATATTTTGTGCGCTTGCCTCTGACGTTCTCCAAAAATCATAGTGATCCACGTCTAAACACATCCATTTTATGGTCGCCTTATCACCAATCTTGTACAAACCAGCGGTTTCAAAATTAGGCGTTGCTTGATTTGGCAACGTTGGACTTGGCAATGGAAACTCAAAACTTGGTTTTCCATCATAAAAATTATCGTTGGTCACGGAGTTTGACCTTGCTCTAAAACTACTATTATTAATACTGACTTGGTAGCGATAATAATTCAAAACACCAGCTGGGTCACTCAGGAAGCCTCGTAATTGGCGAAGGGTATCGTTTTGCTCATTCGGTAGCGGTTTTGTAAATAAAGAGTCCATTTTGATGTGTTTTGGGATAGTCGTAGAAGCAGTAAGGGTTTGTCCTTCGACTTCTACCTTTAGGTTATAGGTTGCTCCTTCTTTACCCAACATCTTGAAAGACAGGGAAGTATAAATACAAATGTTTGCATTTACACCATCTAAACTATCAACATTGATACCCAGAAATTGACCTGCGAATATTTTTTGTTGAGGCGTCAATTGATTTAGGCAAATCTCCTGTAGCGTATCAATCACTGTTCCGTCAAAAACGGTAACTTTTGCACCATGCACCAAATATTTTTCATATTCTTTTGGGTCGAGTATGCTGAAAAAATTCAGACTACGGGTCAAAATAATATAGGGCGGTGTTGCTCGTTCACCACCTTCGATGTAACCTTCAACAGCAATACGAGGCTCGTATTTGATGTTTGGCTCGTATTCACGCTCACAAGCAAAAAAAGTGAAAACAATAAGGCTTAAAATAGAAAAAAAACGAATTTTGTTCATTAGAAAAAGTGGAAAATGAAATTTCTAATATAAACGCAAAAAAAGCCATTTCTGTTTACACAAAATTAAATTTAGGACGAAAAGGTTAATATTAATGACAAAAATACCAAATCAATCCTATAAGTAAATAATAAATAGGAAACAAAACGGAAATTAGTCCCAATATCGTAGAATCGTAAAAAGCAGAACCTTTTGTCAGTTTTTTTGCCAATGCTGTACAAAAAAAATAAAGTGGAAAATGAAACAACCAAGAAGTATAATATAAGACTTGACCAAAAACGCCCCAATGCAATTTATTTTTTTCAAAATTAAAAGGCGATGGAAAGATTTTTTTCATGGATTCTAACAATGTTGAATTGAATTTGTCAGGAAAATCAGGCGATTCAACATTTTGAAAATCACTCGCCAAAATAGGTTTTCCGAAAATAACATCGCATTTTTTGTCCCAAGCCTTAAAATGATTGTAAGCAACGCCAACAGGAATTACTTGAACAGGAATTTCCTCCGACCACGCTCTTTTTATCATCAGTGCAGCACCTTTTTTCATCGGCAGCACTTCTTTTTGATGCTTGGCAATGCCTTCTGGAAAAATCAAAACATATTGATTTTGCTTAAAAAGTTCGTGACAAGTATCAAAAGACTGCTGGTTTTTGAGTTCGGTATCAGCCTCTCCTTCTGATTGTCTAAAAATGGGCAATAGTTTAAATCCATATAAAATCCCTCTAATTGTTGGATTGCGAAAAGCATCACCACGGGCTAAAGCAAATACGGGTTGATTCAGATAGGCGCATACAAAAAGAGCGTCTAAGAAAGAATTAGAATGTGTTGGACAAAAAAGTACGGGTTGATTGTGCGGAATGTTTTCCACACCATGCCAACCTATTCTCTTAATGTACAAATGTAGCGTTACCTTCACGATGCTACGCATAAGATGATAAAACATAGTAAAAATGGCAATTTATGGTATTCAATCGTAACTATTTAGCGTTGAAAAAATCGAAGATTTTTTATTTTTACCACGGAGAAACAGAGGTCACGGAGGCAAAAAATTAGCCGAAGGCTAATTTTTTTGCCAAACTCTGTGTTCTCCGTTTCTCCATGGTAAAAAATTGCAAAAGTGGTAAATAGTTACATTCAATCAATATTATTTTACAAAAAATTTGAAAAGTATAAATATATGAAGATTAGATATTTATACGGTTTAAAATTTTATAATTTGTTTTATAGGCTAAAATTTACTTGATTTTTTGCAAAAATATACTTTTATTTAAAAAAAAATAACGTTGCGTTTAGTTTTTAGTTTTACCTTTGCGCAACAATTACAAAAAAATTCTAAATTTTAGGAACAATATTATGACACAGGTAAAACTATTTTCAGGAGAAAAATCAACTTATTTAGCGCAAGAGATTGCAAAAGAATACGGAAAACCATTGGGAGATGTAGAATTATTCAAATTCAGCGATGGCGAAATGCAGCCTGTTATCAATGAATCTGTTCGTGGTCGTTATGTATTTTTTATTCAATCTACTTTTTCGCCAGCCGATAATTTATTAGAGCTACTACTAATGATAGATGCTGCAAAAAGAGCTTCCGCAGGGTACATCACCGCCGTTATCCCTTTTTATGGCTATGCTCGTCAAGATAGAAAAGACAAGCCTCGTGTACCAATTTCAGCCAAACTAATCGCTAATTTACTTGAATCTGCTGGCGCAAATCGTATTATGACGATGGATTTCCATGCAGACCAAATCCAAGGTTTTTTTGATATTCCAGTAGATCACCTCAAAAGTGAAGCCATTTTTATTCCATATTTGCAAGAAAACTTGGATATGGACAATGTCACGTTTGCGTCGCCAGATGTAGGAGGTGTAAAAAGAGCAAAAATATATTCAAAATTCTTCAAACGTGACTTGGTAATTTGTAACAAACACCGTGATAAAGCCAACGAAGTTGCCAGCATGACTGTCATTGGCGATGTTAAAGGTGCTGATGTTGTTTTGATAGATGACATGGTAGATACGGCAGGAACACTTTGCAAAGCTGCTGAAGTTTTATTAGCAGCTGGTGCTAACAGTGTAAGGGCAATGTGCACGCATCCAGTACTTTCTGGAAATGCTTATAAAAATCTTGAAAATTCAATGTTAAAAGAACTTATTGTATGCGATACAATCCCTTTAAAACAAGAATCAAGTAAGATTAGGGTGCTGCCAACAGCGTCATTGTTTGCTAAAGCAATTAAATATACGCATGAAAACAAATCTATCGCAACATTATTTGTCGAGTAATATTATATATATAATAAAAAAATGTAATAAGTTTTGCAAAAAAACTTGACATTGACAAAATAATTGTGCAATTTTGTTTTATAAATAGATAGAATTTAAGATAATCTTAACAAATTAGCTGCCGAATTTTGCAAAATTTGCAAAAAATGTGACAAAAAAAGTACTACTGCCAAATACCTCAATCCAAATAAAATATTTAGTAATGCGCCCATGATGCGCATTACTAAATACTTTGGTCGA
Organism: Saprospiraceae bacterium; assembly: GCA_043777755.1. Classification (GTDB taxonomy): domain Bacteria; phylum Bacteroidota; class Bacteroidia; order Chitinophagales; family Saprospiraceae; genus CANHEE01. Next base: position 28,452 of record JAYWHK010000292.1, on the reverse strand, counting down.
GTTGATTTCTGACGCTTTCAGTTTTTCTAAAAGCAAAATGAATTAATATTCGACCACTACACACTCTCAGTCTTTTTTAATTTTGTATGCTGACCAAGCTCACTCCATTGTACTCGCAACACAGTAGGGAACAATTATTTATTAACAAAAACAAACAAACAAAATTCGTAGTTAGCACTTATTTTACTCACTTAAACCGAAACTAAAACTATGAAAGATGCTAAGTATCTATTAGCTTATGCGCTGCCCTTGTCAGCATATTTGGGACTCTATTATGGAGGAGTATGGTCTGCGGGAGGCTTTTATGTAGGATTTATATTTTTGCCGCTTTATGAACTATTATCCAGTGGTAGTCCTGACAATGACAACACAATTGATGAAAAAGAGAGAAGTAGTCTTGTGTTTTTTGACCTATTGCTTTGGTTGAATATACCATTGCTTTACGGTCTTATTTATTACCTTTTTGTGCAATTATCCAATGGACAAATCAGCAGTTATGAAGTTCCCCTGGCTATACTCAGTGTAGGAATTGTTGCTGGTTCATCAGGAATCAATGTTGCGCACGAATTAGGACATCGCCAAGATAAGTTTAATCAATTCTTATCTAAAATGCTGCTTTTGCCTGAGTTATATATGCACTTTTTTATAGAGCATAACCTCGGACACCACAAAAAAGTGGCGACAGTAGATGATCCAGCGACTTCTCGTTTGGGAGAAAACATTTATGCTTTTTGGTTTCGCTCGGTTACTGGTGCTTACAAAAGTGCTTGGAAATTAGAAGCGCAACGCCTTAAAAAAATAGATGTACCAACATGGAGTTTGCGGAATAATATGATACAGTTTCAAATTTTGCAATTGGCATATTTATCCGCAGTAGCGTTTTTCTTTGGTTGGGAGATGGTTATCATTGCTGTGCTTGTAGCCATTGGAGGTTTTACGCTTTTGGAATGTGTCAATTATATTGAGCATTATGGACTACAACGCAAGAAATTAGCCAACGGAAAATACGAAAGCGTAGCACCTTGTCATTCTTGGAATTCTGATCATGATTTGGGTCGTATCTTTTTATACGAATTGACACGACATTCAGACCATCATTACAAATCAACTCGGAAGTATCAAGTATTGCGCCATTTTGACGAAAGTCCACAATTGCCTTATGGCTATCCTGGTTCAATTTTATTGGCATTAATTCCTTCTGTTTGGTTCAAGGTGATGCACAAAAAATTAGGACGTTTGGAATGTGAGCATTAACTAAGTAGTCGTAAGTAAATAAGTCGTAAGTCCGCAAGTCATTGGTGTATTGATTGTCAATAGATTGCGAAATTTTATAACCATGTTTATTTAGACATTACTAATTAACTGATTTTTAATAGTTTATAATTTTTAAAAAATATTTTTTTTGAAAAAAAACTACATTTTAACATTATGGCATAGCTATTGCCTAATAGGGAATAGCGTGAGGTAATTTTTTCATGGTGAAAAAGGCTTGTCTATTTATTAGACAAGCCTTTTCCCATTTATGCCTTATTTATTTAAGATTCCTTTAGCGTCAAATACGCTTTTGCAACAGCCAATCCGCTGACTTGTTCGCTGACAAAAGCGTGCAACGTTTCATAATCACCTCGTGCGTGTGTCAAAAAACCAGAAGCCATGCCATACACTGAAGCCGTATTTATTTTAGAAATTAAATAATAGCCATCTAAAAAATCCTTGATGCCACCTGAAATAATGACTTCTTGGCACAAGGCTTTTTCTCCTAATTCTGCTAAGATTTGGTTGCTCATTTCGACCATTTCAAAAGCATCATGACCTATTTTTACAAAATTCTCAAACAAGTTTTGCTTGCTTTCGCTACTTCTCAATAGTTCTAATTTTGCAAAATTTGTTCCTTTTGCCGCAGCAAAATCTATGGCTTGCAAAGGCAATTGAAACAATGCCTTCAAACTTTGATAACCAAAACCCTGTCCTACTTCTTTTACAATAATAGGATATTTTGCTTGATTCAAAACGGTTTCTATCGTTTGAATTGGTGAATATTTGAACCTGTCACCTTCGGGCTGTAGCCATTCTTGCATCGGATTGACGTGAATAATCAAACCGTTGGCTTTTAGTTTGTCTAAAAGTATGTCAATAAGGTGTAGTTGATTGGTGTCAATCAATTGTTCCAATTGAGCTATACCAAGGTTGGCGTACAGCGGCAAATCATCACCAATCAAATGACGAACATCAAAATCCGCTAAGTATTCGTCAGAGAACAACAAACCACGGCAAGAACCCAAGCCCATTCCCATTCCAAAATCACGGCAAGCTCGTGCCAAATTCTGGTTGATGGTACGTGCCATTGCTGTACCGCCCGTCATACTCGATACCCAAAGCGGATTTTTCATTTTTTTATTTAAAAAAGAAAAATCGCCCCAAGTATCTGTTTTCGTCGGATGAGGTGCAAACAAAGGTTCGTAATAAAAGCGATTGTCTAAATCGGGCGTTTGGGATTTAAGAGCCAGTTCGATGTGGTCTTTTTTGCGGTCTGCCGCTGTTGGATCGTTGTCTTGAAGCATTTTTCTAAAAATATCTGCAATATTGAGAATAAATCATTTTGTATTTTTTAAAACTAAAAAAATAGAGATAAAGTTTTTCAAATCTAATAATTTTCTAAGATTTTTTCAAAAAACATTATTTTTTTTTCAAATAAGTTTGGTGGCTCAAAAAAAATTGCTACCTTCGTATGGAATTTTAGCAATTCAACTTCCTTTTCAAAGGCTTATCTCCAACATTTTTATAAGAACATTTACTTTTAGGATTAAACTAACATACTTTTTGACGGCTTCTTATGCTTGGTCAAAAGAGAAACACTAATTTAAGTAATCATATAAAACTGTCAAACACTACTTTCCAAGATGCCTTCTGGCTCAGTTTTACGATGATTACTACAAACACTAATTAGAAATGACTAAAAGATTTTTAGTAACATTGGCAACTTTTTGTTGTCTATGTTCCTCTATGCTGTTGTCTGCGCAATCCTTTCAGGATAGTTATGAGGCAACGATGGAAGAAATGAAAAATATTCATTACGCTCCATCAGAAGAAAATGACATTCAGTTGCGTGTCCTCAATATTGATGGACCTGTGCGTGGCGTTTGGAACGATGAAATTCGTAATTTTATTCTTCATCGCTTAAAACAAAGCACTTATACTGCCGAAATCATCGGACGTTCCGTGATGTATGCGCCTTTTATCGAAAAAGCGTTGCAAGACAACGAAATGCCTGCCGAGCTTTTTTACCTTTGTTTGGTTGAATCTCAGTTCAATACCCGTACCGTTTCTCATGCTGGCGCAGCTGGTCTTTGGCAGTTGATGCCAGAAACAGCTCGTTTGATGGGTTTGAAAGTGAACGGTTATGTTGATGAGCGTTTTGACCCTTATAAGGCTACGGAAGCCGCTGTAAAATACTTGAAATATTTACACACGCAGTTGAATGATTGGGGTTTAGCGATTGCAGGTTACAATATGGGGCCAGGTCGTCTTTCCAATTTAGTGAAAGAAGGCAAGGGTACAACCTATTGGGAATTGCGCAATTATTTGCCAAAAGAAACTCAAAATTATGTTCCAGCGTTTATTGCATCGAATTATTTGATGCAGTATTATCCTTGGCACAACATTCGTCCTGTGATGCCAAATTTAGATTTGCAGCTAACAGGTTCGTTGAAATTAACCGAGGGGATTTCTTTTGCTGCTGTATCGCAACTGACAGAAATTCCAGTTTCTGTGATTCAATCTTTGAATCCTGCTTATCGAAAAGATTTTTTACCTGAAAACCCAGATGGAAATTATTTGATTTTACCAAAACGAGTGTTGGGAAAAGTTGAAGAATACCTCAAAGTATCGCCAGAATACCGTCCATCTTTGTCAGATTTGCCAATTGTTGAAAAATCAAGCGTTAATCCAAATACTTTTTATGAAAGACTAAAAATTACGATTGGCTCTAACGATAATTTGTACAATTTAGCGGAAGCCTTCAATTGTAGTCCAAGTAACATTCGTTTTTGGAATAGTCTTCCTTCTTTTTATGTAAGCGAAGGTCAAGAATTGCGCATTTTTCAACCAAGAAGCAATCCAAATGCGCCTATTATTGACGAAAGTGCCATCGCTGCGGCTGAAGCAGAACGTGCTGCAAGAGATTTGGCAGTTAAAAATTCAGTATTCCAATCTTACCGTATTGAAGATGCGATGTCTTTTTTACCACCAAATTTAGAGGTAAAACCTGTTGTCGCATTGCTTAAAATTGATGAAAATTTACCGCCAAATGAAGTTGCTGTTTTAACTGAAAAAATATTGCCTTTGGGTTTGTTAGAAGATTTTGAAAATGAACCTGCCGTACTTGTTGTACAATCTTCTGAGCCAGTTGTGGCAGCAGTTCAGCCAGTCAAAACTGTCGAAATTAAAATAGAGGAAACTGTTACTCCAATAACAGAGCCTATTCTTGTTGCTCAGACTTTAACTACAGAAATCAAAGTCGAAGAAACAAGCACAAAAGCAATTGAGCCAGCGGTTGTTGCAGCTGTTGAACCATTAAAGATTGATGAATTAACAGGCATAAATGTAAATACTCCTCAAGAAAAAATAGAAACCAATAACATAAGTATTGTTGAGGTGAAAACAGAAGCGATGCCAACAACGTCGCAAAATAAAGTAACTTTTGTTGCGCCAACAATAGCGGCAGTTGCGATGCCAATTACAGAAACAAATGCTATTGAAGTTGTTAAAGTTGAAGCAACAAAACCTGCGGACATTGCTTTAGTTGCTCAAATGGAAGATAAAAAAACGGAACAAGTAGCTGTTGTTGTTACTGCAAACGATACTCAACCTATCAAAGATGAATTTCTTTTTAAAGGTAGCGATGTTCAAGACAGCAAAGCTAACAATAGTGTTTTGACCATTACGTCAATGGCTTTTGACAAAAAAGCGTCTTCCGATGATTTGAAAGATAAAATTAAAACGATGCAAACGGAAAATTATGTTTATCATTTCCTTGGACGAAACGAAACATTGTCTGATGTAGCTGAAAAATACGAAGGTGTTTGCGTTAGTGATATTTTGGCTTTGAATCAGTTTAATCAAAGCGAAGTGTTGGCTGTTGGTGCAAAAATAAAAGTGAAAATGCCGTAATTAGGGATTTAGATATTGGATATTTAGGATATTAGATATTAATAAAAAAAAGCTAACTCGATTTATTGAGTTAGCTTTTTTTATCTAAAATGAAAATCTACGTCTAAATATCTAATCTCTAATATCTAATATCTAATCTCTAAATATCTAATCTCCAATATCTATCTAATCTCCAATATCTAATCTCTAAATATTTAATCTCCAATATTTTACTTTCCAATTGTTTTGAGTAACGTTCCACTGCTCACTTGTGTTGTTAAATACATACTATTCAAAATTGCCATTTCTTCTTGACGTTTTTGAGGAACATTCCAAGTATTCAAAATTTCTCCTAAAGTAGCACTTCTTGGTGCAGGTTTTATACGGATTTTTTCAGGAGTTACGTTAATTTTAGACTGATCAGTCAAAGCCCTAAAACCTTCCATTGTATTTTTGAAAGTCGGAGCGTAAGACATATAGTTTGCATCTTGCGCAACACCGTGAATGACATAAATCAGGTTGTTGTACTGAATGTAATAGCTCAAAACGCCTGTTTTGGGCGCAGATTGTGCTTGTTGCCCGTTGGCATTGCTCATGCCTTGCTGCGTTTGCTGTGTTTGTTGTGCCACTTCTGCTGCTACTGCGATTGCTGGTAAACCATTTATCGTTCTATTTTCAGTACGTAAAACATTCAAATTCAATTGTTTAGAAGTGTTTTGTACGGCTTGTTCCAAGCTCGTGCCTTGTGCAAGTGTCAAAACCATCATCGCTTTTTCGCTTGGATCAACCATCGCAAATTGTTGTGGTGTGTTTTGCGTTTTCCAACCTTGTGGCACGGGAAATTGAAATTTTAGTTCAGGATGATAAAAAGCATTACCTTCTACATAACCTTCTCTTGGGTCTTCGCCATACACCAAGCCTTCAATCATACGCAAATAACTTTCACGATTTACTTTCAAGGCGTTTTTATCCAATGTTTTTTGTGCTTCATCAGACAATTTATTTACATTGTTAAAACGATCCGCTGGGTCAGGATGGGTAGAAAGAAAAGCTGGCATTCTTGCGCCATCTTTTTCAGAAATACGACCAATGGTTTTGAAAAAATTTGCCATATTGTGCGAATCGTAGCCAATTTTGGTAGAATATTGAACACCTAATTTGTCAGACTGACTTTCATCGTCACGCCCAAATTTTAGCATCATCAAACCCAAACCTTGTTGTGCTTGTTCCGCAAACTGAATAAATTCAGGCTTGGCGATAATTGTTGCAATCAAACCAACCTGCATTAAGATTTGTTTGGTTTGTTGTTGTGCGCCGTGACGAGCCGTAACGTGACCAATTTCATGTCCCAAAACACCTGCAAATTCAGCTTCATTGTTAAAATGAGCCATGATTCCTCTCGTAAAATAAATATAACCTCCTGGTAATGCAAAGGCATTTACGACGGGCGAATTCAATACTTTGAACTCATAACCTAATGTTGGGCGATGGCTAATACGAGCCATTTCTTGCCCTTTTGCATTGATAAAATCTTGCAAACTTTGGTCTTCGTACTTTCCAAAACTTGCTACAATCTGTGGGTCGGATTCTTTTCCAAGTGATTTTTCTTGTCCTTCGGACATTAAACTCAATTGTTTTTTTCCTGTTACAGGATTTCGAGCGCAGGAAGCCCAAAGTAGTGCAAAAACACTTAAAACAGCTATGTGAAATGTTGTTTTTTTCATAATTTTAAAGTTTTTTTTGTGATGAAAATTTTTCAGAAAGCACAAAAATACTGTTAAAATTGTTTTTAGTGTAAAATTTTAACTTTTTATTCAAAAAAAACCAATTTATAACAAATAATTGGCTTTTTGCATTGTAAGGGCGACTTAAGTCGCACACGTTACGTTGGCAAGCGTAGAAGGTGCGACTGCTACCAAAGGAGTCCCTTCGGGAAAGTCGCCCTTACAAAGGCTTACCACAAAAACTTTAAAAGAACCAGCTTTTTCAAACATTGTATTTAACTTACCTTGTTTTGTAATTTTATTAAAAAATAGCAGGTTGTGAATAAAAAAACGATGAAAACTGGAAAAATTCTGATTACATTTTCATTTAAAAAGAAAGGCGTTGAAATCAATGCAATAAAAAACATCCGACTCAAAATATTGATAAAAGAAAAAACACTGTTCACCCTTCCAAAATATTGATTATCAATGTGTTGGAAAATATAAGTCACCCGTTGTATGCGTGTTCCAGCATTCGTAATCCCTATTACAAACATCAAAAAAAGGTACAAGGAAGCTGTTGGGAAAAACCACATCATTGCATAAGAACAAGCGGTCAAAAAAGTCAAAAACACTACTGAGTTTTTTAAGTCTATTTTGGCAAAAATACGTTGAATCAATAGTCCTGCGCTTGCTGCGCCCAATCCATAAAATAAGTCCACCAAAGCAAAAATATCACCGCCGCTTTTGAGTATGGATTTGACATACATAGCCGAACCCATAAACTCGAAAACCATCAAAGTTGCAAAAATATTCAATGACAAAAGCCCAAACCAAAACAATTGCATATCTTGCTTCAGGTAAGTTAATCCAGCTTTTAGGCGAGTAATAAAACCACCGTTTTCTATTTCTTTTTTGAAAATAAAACGTTCATAATCAATGTTGTATAAAATAATGAAAGCAATGAAATAGGTCGTCATGTCAGCGAAAAAAATCTCCTCAATCGACCATGCTTTTATCGAAATCCAAGCATTTGTAGCCGTGCCATCAAGCAAAAAAGCGGCTGTGCCGCCAGCTAACATGGCAGCAACTTGATTGCTAACTTCCATGTAAGAGCTTAGTTTTTTGATGTATTTCTCCTCAATTATTTCTTGCGAAAAAGCATAAAGATTGTTGTAATGAATGTTGTAATTGAGTGAGGTGAGAACAAAAACAGCTCCTGCGCCCCAAAGTCCTACACCATCGAAAGTTGTCTTGCCTATCAACAGAATCAGCCCTTCCAATAAGCCCATAACCAAACACAAGGCTAAAAAAATACGTTGGCGATTGTATTTATCAATCAAAGTTCCCGAATAGGGTGACCACATCAAAGATAAAGCATTGGAACAGAAGTAAATCAATCCAAAAAGCCCCATTGCACTCGCTTTGGCAAAATACCAAGGAATGGCAATCATAGCAATGCCTTGCGCAATTCCTGAGATGAAATTGGCAATAAATAATAATAAAATTCCACGACGATTTTTCACACTTTTTAAAACGGAAAAGGAGGGAATTAGTTTAAGTTGTTCAAAATATAGTAAATATAGCCAATAAAAAAGGTTGATTGTGTTAGCAATCAACCTTTTTACTTTTTATTCTACTTTTTATTCTTCACATATTTTTCCAACCAAGTGTCCATTTCCCAAAGCATGTGGAAAATATTTTCTTTCGCAGCGTAACCGTGGCTTTCATAAGGCAACAAAACCAAACGGGCAACACCGCCCAAGCCTTTTACCGCTTGAAACATTCGCTCTGATTGTAGCGTGAAAGTGCCAGGATTGTTGTCCGCTTCACCGTGAATAAACAAAATAGGTGTTTTTAATTTGTCTGCAAAATTGAAAGGTGCCATGTCGTTATAGACTTTTTGTGCCTCCCAATAAGTGCGTTCTTCCGACTGAAAACCAAATGGCGTTAGACTACGGTTGTATGCACCACTTCGAGCAATGCCAGCTGCGAACAAATCGCTGTGTGCCAATAAGTTAGCAACCATAAATCCGCCATAAGAGTGTCCCATACAAGCGACACGTTTAGCATCGCCAACGCCTTTTTCATCTACGGCTTTGATGGCTGCACGAGCATTCGCCACCAATTGTGTGATGTACGTATCATTTGGTTCTTCTTTGTCTTTTCCGACGATTGGAAATTGTGTATCTTCCAATACAGCAAAACCTTTTGCGACCCAAAACAAAGGCGAAGCCCAGTTTATCGCCACAAAAGCATGAGGTGACTCACGGACTTGTCCAGCGGCTTTGTTGTCTTTGTATTCTGTTGGATAAGCCTCCATCAAAACAGGTAGTTTTCCATCACGGGCTTTGTCATAACCTGCTGGAAGATAGAGTGTTGCGTACAATTCTTGTCCATCTTCACGCTTATACGTTATCTTTTCTTTGATGACGTTTTCTAAGGCTTTGTAAGGATTCGGAATATCTGTTACTTGTTTCAAATCTGGTTTTTCACCAAAAGTACGAACATAAAAATTAGGATAGACTTTTGGACTTTCCACACGGGTCAGAAGTTTTCCTTTTTCAATGTCCATAATTTCTATGACTTGCTCATAAGTGTTTTTACCATCAGCTTGCCAAAGACGTTTTGTTTTTCCGTCCACCAAACTGTACTCGTCTAAAAATGGGCGATTGCCTTCTGGAGTGTAACCTTCGCCTTGTAGGTAAAGTTTGGTTTGGTCTTTACTCATTTTCAAAACATAACGACCATATTCGTTTGCTTCTGTATCAAAACTTCCTGGGTCGCCGTAATAATCTTCTGAACTACGGTCAAAAATCGTTTTTGCAGTCGTATTTTCAATATTTGGATTGATGATGTAAGACTTCGTATTGCGGGTTTTCCACCAGTAATCACTCACGATTGCCAATTGATTGTTGCCAAAAGTCATGCCTGCATAACGGTTGATGGTTTGTGCAATGAATTGAGGAGTGCCATTGAAAGGAGCTTCTAAACGATAGATTTTATCACGAAAAGGAACTTCTTTGGCTGGGTCGCCACCGTCCTGAGCTTCTACATAATAAAGTGAGGAAGCCTTGTCGGAACGCCAACCAATGTTTCTTGGACCAATCTCACACGCTGAAAAACCATTTGGAATGTTTTCTTGTAAAGGTTTTTCTACTAAATTTTTGATTAATTTTCCATTTTTATCATAAATATTGACTTTGAAAGGAAAACGAGAATAAGGCAGCGTATAAGAATAAGGACGTTGAACTTCGTAACTCATCAAATATTGTCCATCAGGAGAAAGTGTCATTCCTTTATAAATACCATTGCCTAAAACTGAGGTGACATTGCCTTTTTTTACATCAATTTTCACAACGGAAGACGTAGCGTAAAAATCAAATTTTTTCTCGTCAGAAGGATTTTTTAATAAATCTTGGTACGTGCGTGCAGGAGCTTTCGAGCCTGTTGCTTCTTGTACTGCGGGCCCTGTTGGCAATACTTTTGCTTCTGGATATTTTGTTTTTTCAGCCAACCAACGACAATAAATCGAGCTGTCATCTGGCGACCAAACATAAGGCATTCCCATAACAGCAGTCAAGTTGGCGGTAGAGATTTTACGAGCAATACCTGTTTTTATTTCAACAATATACAATTCCATACCGTCACGCAAAACGCTTACAAAAGAAAAATAAGTATTTTGTGGAGAAAGCGCAGGATATTCTATGCGAACATTTTCAGGCAAACCTTTAACTGTTGTTTTTTTGCCCGTTTCGATGTCTAAAATCTCAATAGCGGTATAATAGTTGGTACGAGCCGCATTGAAATTTGCAGGATTGATACGAATTCCAGCCAATTTGAGTTCATCTTCTGCCAGTTCTTCAAGGGATTTGTAGCCAGGACGACTGAGCATAATCAAGTGCTTGTTCGCCCTATCCGCAAAAACCGAAGGTGCTAATTGAATATCCGCCAATGCCATAATCTCCGATGGCGGTTTCATGTATTGTTGTGACTGTGCGCCAGCATTTTGTAGCATAAGAAAAAAAGATAGTATAAGAAAAAAGATAATTTTTTTCATAGTTTTAATTTTTAATTTTGCAAATATATGTGTTTTTCTTTAAACAAATTTATAATCCACGCCAAAAACTTGCGACAATAACGTTTGCGGTTCGTCTAATATTGTCACATTTCCATGAGGCGTAGGTGTAATTGGCGAATTTTGGCTGACATAATCCCGCATTACTTGATGTAAGGAATAAGGTGTGTTTTTTCCATTTTTGACATTCGGAATACGACACAACATCGTTTCGGGGTCGCCATCACGCTCACAAGCAGCAATGCTGTATTCTTTGTCTAATTCTAAGGATTTTCCAGCAATTTCGATGCTTTGTACCCGTTTTCCCATGTCTTCGTGTGCTTTAAAGGTCATTTTCATGCCCTTCATTTTGATTACCCAACCGCCAAACCGCTTAGAAGCATCTTTTGCAAACACATTTTGTAGTTCTTTTTCGAGCCATTCTTTGAGTTGTTTTCCAGTTACAACCGCCGTCCGAACTTGCGAGTCCACAGGCAACATATCGAAAATATAGCCTTCCGTAATTTCCGCTTTTCCATCAGCATTTAAGTTGCGTGGCGGACAAAAACGAAAGCCATTTGATACGACAATATCCGTTTTTACTTTCCACATCAACGCATCAATTATCAAAGTATCAATCGTATTTTCGACGACAAAATAACGGTACAAAGGCACAGTCGAATAACCATGCACTTTATTGATAAGCTCCGCAAAAGGTTTTTCTTGGGCATCAATCAAGGCTTTTACGCTTGGTTTTGGCTTGAATTTTTTAGCATCAACTTCTATTAATTCATATTTTTCGCCTACGATTTTGCCATTTTCAATCGTTAAATCAAGTCTGCCGACAAAAGAACCAAATGCGCCAGGCTCAACCACTTTTGCATATTTACATTGAATTGGTTTGCGAACACGCTCGTGCGTATCGCCACCAAAAATATAATTTACACCTTCACATTCGGGTAAATTTGCCAAATTCAACTGCTGCGAAAGCCCCAAATGTGCCAAAATAATCACAAAATCGCATTGTTCTTGCTCTTTTAAGACATTGACATAATACGCCAAATTTTCTTCGGGCTTACTATAAATAATACCTTTGCTGTAATTTGGCGATTGACGAACTGGCACAAGATGATCGGTATAACCCAAAAATCCAATTTTCACGCCTTGACGTGACCAAATATGATAAGGCGGAAAAATCAATTCGCCACGCTTGCCTTCGCCCAAATCGTGGAACATATTAGCGCAAACCTTTGGTGCATTGAGTGCGCCCAACAATCGTTGCATTTTTTTCTTATAATAAATAACTTCCCAGTTGCCTGGCAAATAAAGGTCGTAGCCCAAAGCATTCAAAATCTCAATATACGCATCGCCCGTCGTCTTGACTGATAACATCGAACCTTGAAACATATCGCCTGTATCTACGATAAACGTATCGGGATTTTTCTTTTTGATGCCGTCAAAAACCGTTGCTAATTGTGCATAACCAGCCGTTTTGCGAAACGTAATTTGTTCGTTTTCCCAAAACAATTCATCGTGCGGATGAATTTGACAATGCACATCAGTGGTTTGGAGTAGCGAAATAACGTTTTTAGTTATTTTTTCATCTTTATCAAAATGCTCATTATCAATGTGTTGTGAATCGTTTTTTGCAAAAGAAATACTCGGTGTAACAGCTGCTGCCGTACCAAGTATGGTGTTTTTTAAGAAATTTCTACGTGACATATTTTTATTTTTATTTTTTCTTATAAAAATCAACAATCGCTTTAAATGGACCAAACTTATGCTGTATTTCGGGAAAGCTATCTTTAAATGGACCAAATGGATGATCAAATGGCTTTTTACTAATATCTGGAAAATCTTGCGCTAAAAACTTGTGTTTAGGTCTTGGTTGCGAATTGACAAAAGCGGCAATATCCCAAGCCTCCTCGTCGGAGAGTTGCGGATTGTTGTAGCTTGCGCCAAAAGGCATATTTGACTTAATATAACCTGCAAAATTCGACATCCGAAACAATCCTGCTGCTTCATTGTAACTATTATCGCCCCAAAGTGGTGGATAAATCCTACCATTTCCTTCAGGCATCACAAGTCCTTGACCATCAGCCGCATGGCAAGAGGCACATTTCGTTTGGTACAAAACTTGACCTTGCGTTGGATTTGCCGCACGGTCTAAAAACTTGACTTTTGTCAATCCTACGCCTTTCGGCGAAAATTTTTTAGGAATACCTGTTCCCAACCATTTTATATAAGCAACAATAGATTTCATTTCATAACTATTGCTGTCCAAGGCTTCGCCGTTTAGACTTCGCTGAAAACAATCATTGATGCGCTTGTGAATCGTTTCTTGCGTTCCACTTCTTGCCCTAAATCTTGGGTAAGTAGAAGCCACCGCACTGTAGTTATTTCCAAAAGGTTTTGTACCCGCTTGGAGGTGGCAATTTTGGCAATTCATGCCATTGGAAATTGGTTTCACGATGCCTTTTGGTCCAAAATAATCAGCGGTATTGGCAATCAAAGTGCGCCCGTAGAGGATTTCTTTTTTATTAGGATATTCGTCAGGAATCGCTGCGATGTCTGGAGCTTGCCAGATTTCGCTTGTGTCAATTTTGGTAATTGTAGCTGAATAGGTATTGATAATGCCTTGCTTTTTTATTTTTTCTTCTTGAAAAATATAAATAGATAAGCCTAACATAACAACAATAGGCAGAAAAAGCATATTTCTATGTAAGATTACTCTTTGCCAACTTAGGTTTTGAGGCAGGAGATGACTGACTGCTCGTAATGTACGCCAAACAAAGGTTATAATAATAATTAAAAAAATAACTACAATAATACTGAATGTATCGTCTGAAAATAATATCATTGTTTCAAAAAGTATGTACTACAAAAATTAAGAGTTGCAAGATAGAAAAGATTATGAGATTTATTGGCTTTTGTAGGCGTTTTTTATTGTAAATTTAAAAAAAATTATTTTTTGAATATGTTTAATTAAAAAAAGCCTTGACACTTTGGTGTCAAGGCTTTTTCTACAACTCGCTTATAGCGTTTTGCACTTCTGGTTCTATATCGCTCCATATTTTATCAACCGAATCTAACCAAGTAGGCACTTCTGCCAAATTTTCCATATTTCGGGCAGCCATCATAATATTCTGATTAGCATCAAAAATGGCATCGTTACCAATATATGCAAGCGTAGATTTGAGTTTATGGCTCACTTCATGGAGTTCATTCCAATCGCTTTTTACCAAAGCATCTTTAATTTTTTTAATTTCTTCAGGAACTTCATCTAAAAGAGTTGAAAGAATTACTTGTTTTGTTTCTGCATCATCACCAATAAGTGAATCTAAGTAAGTTAGGTCAATAAATTTGAAGGCTTGCATTACCATTTTGATTTTAAGGAAATTTTTAATTTAGGTTTTAAAAGGTTTTCATTTTTTTCATTTTACTTGTTTTTGGAGTTTGTGGAAACAAGTAAAATGTGTATAATTAGAGTCACAAATAATGCCAAAACCAAACACCAAAACCAAAAAACCTATTGACAAATGTTAAATTTGTCAATAGGTCGTTGTAAAGTATAATAAAGGGTATAAAATGCTTATTTCGCATCTATAATTCTTGAAAATCGTGATTTTTTTAACATTTTTTTAATGTTAAAATATATGCTCACACCAATCAAACTGCTGTATTTTCTTTTTCTTGGCAACAAACACGCTTCATATCGTTCTGGAATTTTTCTCGTTCCTCTGGTGACATTACAGATAATTTTGCTTTCATCTGTGCTTTCAAACTTGTTTTTTGTTGAAATAAACCGCTACCGCCACACTGTTCGCAGCGATGATGGTTGCCCAAAAAACCAAAATTAAAACTCGAAAATAGAATTTTGGACAATACCAATAATCCTAAGGCTTGCCAAAAGTTGATGCTTTCTGCATGAAAAATATTGGGGATTAGCCAGTTCCATAGCGTCATTACGAGCGTTCCGAGCGTGAAGAAGAACAACACACTCAACAGCACTGTTACCAAACCTCCAATAAACCAATGTTTCATATTAACTAACTAAATCGTTGTAAAGATGTTGTAATTTTTGACGTAAAAACAAAACTGCATAGCGTTTGCGTGAAAGGAGTGTATTTAAAGGGACACCCGTTATTTCGATGATTTCTTTAAAACTTTTGTCCTCCAATTCGTGCCAAACAAATACATTGCGCTGATCAACAGGAAGTTCATCGAGTGCTTCTGCCAAAGCGGAAAGAATCGCTTCACTCATCATATTATTGTCGGCGGCATTCATTGTTGGCGTTAAGATTTCAGCCAATAAGTATTGATTTTCGTCATCGCCATCAACACCAATTTTGAGCATATCTTCCAGAGCCAGAGGCTTCTTTTTGCGGTAAAGGTCAGTGATTTTGTTTCGAGCTACGGTGAACATCCAAGAAGCCAAATGCTCCACGGGTTTCATCAAGCGATTCATCATCATGAACTCATAAAAAACCTCTTGCATAATATCCTCAGCATCCTCTTGACGAGAAACACGTTGGCGAATAAAATTCAATAGTCGTTCTTTTTCACCACGAAAAACCTCTTGAATTTTTTGATTTTGTAACCCTAAGTCAGCCGAAGCTGTTGTTTCGATACTCAATGTCATTTTAAAATATCCTGTTATTTATATAGTCGTATGTTTAAAAAAAATATTGTAGCAACTTTTATCAAGTTGATTTATACACATCGGAAAGTTGATTTTGGATTTTGCATAAATGCAAAATATTGAATACCAGCACTTTCAATATCTTTAATATCTAATTAGCCAATATCCGTTGTGTATATATGCCACAAAAGTAAAACTTTATATCATTGTAAAACTCAAAAATTCGATGAATAGTTCATTTTTTCTGTCAAATGCAAGTCATAAAAAAAGGCTTCTCATTTAGAGAAGCCTTTTGACTATTGTTTTACGATACGTTCTATCCAATTATTTCCCATTTCGTCAATGACTTGGACAAAATAAATACCTTTGCTAAACGCTTGTAAATCAATGTTTTTTATATTTTTATTTTCTAAAATCAGTTGAAGTTTTTTCATGATGAAATTTTTTTTGTTAAAAATAATATTTTTCATTGTGTAAAGTTAAGGGATTTTTTTTATTTTTTAAAAAAAATTGGCAAAAATTTTGCATAGTTATTAAAAAATCATATATTTGCAGTCGAATATACCAATATCCAAACCATCCCACTTTCCAATGCTTGTTTCTAAGCGTTTAGATTCCTATACTTTATTCTATACTTAAATTGTAATATATTTTTCTTTTTGAGCCAAGCGTTAAATAATAATTACGTCTATCTTTCAATTAAAGAAAATCAAAATATTTTTTGAAATAAATAATAAATAATAAAATTTTAATACTTAAAAATCTGATTATCAGATTTTTGTGCTTCAATTTTGTTCTTTTTATTTCAAACAACTTACACAACATTTATACAATCCTATTGTCTTCAGCTTCAACAACTGATGGGCAAAATTATTATTTTGCATAAGCAAAACCGTAGCGTTACTGTGAGAACAGTGCGCTATTTAAAGCTCTTTTCTCTGTCCAAAGGACTCCTTGGAGAAATGGGTTTTGGAAATGCTTGCAACAAATTATAATCTCATGGCAACGAATTTTACATTCCGCAGTTATCAGTCGGCAATGCAGAACGGGAGTTTTGCATTGGTTCGTTTGTCGTTTCAAGGCAGATAGTAAGTCACGCATGGCTTGCTATCTGCTTTTTTAGTTTCTGGAGTTCGGGTTTTAACCCGAAAAAAACATATTTTGAGTTCGGGTTAAAACCCGAAAAGATAAATTTTATATAGTTCGGATTTAAAATCCGAACTCCAAAAAAATAAAAAGTAAATGAAAAAACGAATTTTACAATCCATTTTTTTCCTTTTGGCTGCGACAAGCCTTTGGTCACAACCTTTCCGTACACCAACGTTCACGGGAAATGCGTTCACTGATTTTACAACATCAGAACGCTCAACCTTTTTAGGCGATTTGGCTTATGAAGTGACTTGGGACGCTACCAATATCTATTTGGGCGTTTCGGCTTCAAGTTCTTATGCGAAAGATCAACCAACTATTTTTTATTTTGATACTGACCCAACGGACAATCCTACGGCTGGTACAGGCTCTCAAATCGGTCAAGATTACGATGGTCGTATTGGTTCATTGCCTTTCAAAGCGAATGTAGTTGTTTATATGAAATCAAATTATGCAGAAATGCGTGTTTGGGACGGTTCATTTTGGGCAACCCAATTCCCTCTTACTGCCAATACATTCAATGGTGCAAACGATATTGAGATTTCAATTCCTTGGGCGAATTTTGGCGGAAGACCAGCAGCAATGCGCTATTTGTCTTTTAAAGAAAATGGCGGCGGCGGAACAGATGCTTATGCTATTTTTCCAAACGGAACAGCACCAATTTCTGGTGGAACGGCAGCAAGTTATATTGCTGATTTGAACACAACGCCTTTCAATACAGCGCAGTATGTCTATATTGCCAACACAAACAGCGGAGCGCACACTGCCAATACAACCATTTCAGATTGTCCAACTTTCACTTTGTCAGGTTCGGCTTGTTTGCCTTTAACCCTGACAACAGCGCAAAATACAGGAAACAATACCTATACTATAGTATTGAACAATTCCACTACGGCTCAGAATTTTAACTATAGCATCAGCAATACAGGAGCAGCGGCAACAGGCTATACAAATAGTTATTCTTTTCAGCCTTCAACTTCTACACCATTGCCAGCAGGAACATATACAATTGGTTCAGTAACATTAGGAAGTGCAGCCGTTTCTGGCGCATCTCCTTTTAGCTGTCCAAATAGTTTTTCGGGAACAGGTTCTGTTGTAATTAGCCAATCAGCACCAACTCCAAGCGGTGTGACAGGTACAAATCCAACAGGCGCATCTAACGGAAGTATGACAATTGCTGGTTTAACACCAAGCGTTGCGTATGGAGCTTCTTATCAGTTGAATGGTGGCGCAGTCGTTACTGTGAATGGATTAACTTCGACAGCAGCAGGTACTTTAATTGTACCAAACTTAGCAGCAGGAACATACACGAATATCAAACCAATATTGACAAGCTCTACGTGTGGCGCATTGTCGCCATTAGAACCAGTTGTTTTGACAACAAATTGTCCAGCAGCAGCAGGAACATTTCCTTGGTAAGCATTTTTTTAAGAAAAATAAAAAATTTAATTCATTATTAAAAAAATAATAGTGATAAAAAATATACAGATGAAAAATAGATTTTTACTATTTATACTTTCTCTTTTTTTAATCAATACTGCCATCGGGCAAGGATTTCGCACGCCGAGTTTGACGGGTAATGTGGCAACGGATTTTATGGCGGCAGAGAAAATGTCCACTGGTTCAGGATTGACTTATGCGATGACTTGGGACGCTACAAACCTCTACTTAGGTGTAGGAGGTTCTGGTGCTTTTGTGAAAAATGAGCCAACATTGGCTTATTTTGATACTGACCCATTTTTGCCATTGAACAGTGCAGCAAACACGGGTTCTATCTCTGGTTATAACAACTATGATGGTCGTACGGGTTCATTTCCTTACAATGCCAATGTTGTTATTTATATGAAAGCCAATTATGCTGAAATCAGAACAACAACAGCTGGTGCATGGGGAGCTTCTACCAATATTACACCTGCGGTAGTAACAGGAGCAAACGATATTGAAATTACCATTCCTTGGTCAAGTTTTCCAGGTGGCGTACGTCCTCCTGCGATGCTTTCTACTTTTTTCAAAACAAATGGCTTTGGTGGAACTGATGCTTATGGTGTTATGCCAGGCGATACTTATATTGGTAATGTTAATACAACGCCATTTGCAGCAACAAACTATGCAACAACATTCAGCACTGCAAACGGTGCAATGAGCAATACATTCTCAGCAACTTGTATGCCTCCAAAATTAGAGGCAAATATGCCTTTGACGATAGATTTTAACGATTATCGTGGTGGAGGTTTTGCAAATGCGCCACTTTTAGGACAGCTTTGCAACAATACATGGGCAGCAACAGGATTGAGTGACGGAGCAAAAACATTTGGTTCTGCTGCGGCTTACATTGCTACGGGTGATCATGCCCGTGGTGTAACACTTGGTAACGTTGTTACGGGTGGATTTTATGGATTAGATAGAGGTACAGGAAATCACGCATTTTGGATTCAGCCAGGAGGCTCAGATTTTACAACTGGTGCTGGATTAACGTTAAAAGTACAAAATACAACAGGTGTAACTTTGACTGGTGTGAATATTATGTACGATATGTTAGAATTGAATGACGTAGCAACAAGAGCTTCTACATTCAATGGTTCTTTTTCAACAGACGGTACAACTTTTACTCCAGTAGCGGCATTGGCGCACTCTACGGGGCTTGCTGCGGTTGCAGGGATTACAACTACTGCAAAAAATGCAGACGTTACAGGTGTATCAATTCCTAACAATGGTTTCTTTTATATCCGTTGGAATTCGGCTGATGTAGCTGGCGGTTCAGGTTCTCGTGACGAATTTGGTTTTGACAATTTAAAAATATCAGCTTGTGGTATTGCAGCAGTAGCGGCAACAGCACCAAGTTGTAGCTGTGGAAATGCAAATTTTGGCGTTTCTTTTACAGCATTTTCTCCCAACAGTGGAAGTTTTAAAGTTATTAACAATGCAACAAACGCTGTTTTAGCAACAGGAACATCACCTATTAATGTAAGTGTTCCAAGTACTGTTGCTGGCTCGCTTGCCATTAGAATAGAAGATGCTTCTAACCCTTCTTGCAAAAGTAATCCTATTTCAGTAACACTTCCAGCTTGTACGGCTTCACCTGCAACAGTGTCAGGTTCTGCGGTAGCTTCTATCGTAGGAGCAGCAGCAGGACAATATTTTATTATTTTTAACAGTGCAAATGGTGGCGATTGCGCTCCGTACAACGTAACAATAAATGGTGTAACACAAGTTTATACTACTGCGCCTTTGACTTTTGGTCTTTTTAACCACTCTACGAGTGGTGGTCCAGGTTTCTATGCAGTGACGATTGACGATGCTGATGCAGACATGACAGCTGATGCAACTGTTCAAGTAACAGAAGCCTTCAGTACGGGAACAGCTGCACAACAAAATACAACTTTTTGCGATTGCTCTATCAATACTGCTACACCACTAACAAACGGTCCAGCTGGTGCTATCATGGCACAAAGTCAGCCTGGTACTTTTCAATCAGGCGGAGCAAGTGGTCAAACACAAGTTTATTTGGCTGTTTTAGGTGGAAACATTGTTTCAGTAAGTACTTCAGGTTTGCACAAAGGCTTGGCTAACGGCTCTTATCAAGTGTATGCTTTGAATTATTTAACAGCTGACGCAGCGACTTTAGCTCCACTTCTTGTTGTTGGACAACCTATTACGGGTTTGACTGCGCCAACGGGAGCAGCAGCAGCGGCTTGTTTTAATTTATCCGCACCTGCACCATTTACAGTAGCTTGTACGAGTGTTCCAATGGTAACGAACTTGACTCCAACAGTTTGCGCCAACGCAACAACGGTTAATTTGACTTTATTGGAAAGCCAAATTGGAGCAACAGGTGGAATCTGGACTGATGCAACAAATGCAGCAGTAGCAACTCCTGCCGCTGCCGTAGTTTCAGCAACGACGAGTCCTTTTAAATACAGATTAAACGGAACAAATACTTGTTTCAATACAGCAACAGTAACATATACTATAGTACCGAATCCAGCAGCTCCAGCTGCACCAGCTGCAATTACAGTTTGTGAAGGTGCTTCTACTTTGATTTCAATGCCTTCTCCTGGTGCTTCAGTAACATCACCAGCAAGTTTATCTTGGGCTTTTCCAATGAGTAGTTTATTGGGTACAAGTAGCAATACAGCAGCAGTAAATGTTGGAGCAGCGACGGTTGGTTCGGGCGTAGTTGCCAATGGTTTTCCCACGGGTTGCCCTTCTCCAACAGGAAATGCGGCATATTCAGCGAACAATTGGATAACTGGTATTGGTGATGAAGCAAGTGCTGTTGCGCAAAATAAATATTTTGAATTTCCTATCAATACTTTGGGCGGAAATAGTTTTGATATTACGAGTGTAAAGTTCGATATGCAACGCTCTGCAACAGGGCCTACTAATTTTGCCATTTATATTGATGGCGTAAAAGCGGGTTCAACAGCTGTTTATTTTACAGCATCAACTTGTAATTCATTTACTTTTACAGGTTTTACTCGTCCTGTTGGCATTAATGCAGCGTCAAAAGTAAGAATCTATGCTTGGGGTAGTACGGGTGCAAGTGGAACTTTCCGTGTGGATAATTTCACAATTGACGGAACTGTAAAACCTTTTGCGGCAAGTGCTTATAATTTTTATAGCTCAAATCCAGCTACACCTGGTGCAACATTGTTGGCAGGAAATACGGGTTCTTACAATCCTAATACAACTCCTGCGACTTCACCTCAGACAATTTGGATTACAGAAGTAAATGCTTCTGGTTGTGAAAGCCCAGCAGTTTCGGTGGTGGTTACAGTAAAGGCAAAACCAACTGTAATGTTGTCGTCTTCTACAAGTCCTGTTTGTAGTACTGATAAAGGTGTAATTAATTTGATTACGACGGGTACGCCGACCTTGACTTATACTTGGGCTACTGTAGGTGGTGGTGGAATCGTCGCTGGCGCACAAAATCAAACGAGCTTAAATCCTGGTACTTATTCAGTAACAGTAACAGACGGTAATACACCAGCTTGTACTGCTACATTGAGTGGTTTGGTCATTAGTACAGCTTCTGATGTGACTGCTCCAACAGTGGTAGTGAAAAATATTACCCGTTCATTAAATGCGTTGGTTTTCATTTCACCTGCGGACATCAATGACGGAACAACAGACAATGTGACAGCAGCTGGCGCATTGACGCTTTCTGTTACTCCAAATTCTTTTGATTGCTCAAAAATTGGAAATCAAATCGTAACTTTTACAGCAACAGATGCGTGTGGAAATTCAGCAAGTAAAACAGCTACAGTAACTATCTTAGATGGTTCATATTGTAATGCAAGTGTTGCAACTTCAATCGCTGACCCTTGTTCTTGTAAAAACAATGCAACGACCATCAAAAATGGTCAATTTGGTGAAATAGTTGAAGCAATGGGAGCAGCGGGAATGATTTTTAGAGTAAAATCGGTTAGTGGTTTATATACTTCGGCAGCACCTGCACCGCCAACAGCACTTGGAACAACAGATTTGGTAGCAATCAATACTCCTTTGACTTTGAAAGCTGGAACAACAACAGTTTATACTTTAAATGGTGTTCATGTTGATAGTTTGGGTTATTCTATTACAGTAGAACGTGTAGATGGTGCAGGAATGGTGATTCCAATGTCGGAAATGACTATTTCTAACAAATGTTATTATCCAACGCCTATTTTTAACATAGATGAATGTTATAATATTGCTTCGCCAGCAGTTGCTTTGACAGCTACGGAAAAAAATGGTGGAGCAGTTGTTAATACTTTCAAAGTAGATGGCACTATAGCAACTTCATTTAATCCAGCAACTTTAGGCATTGGTTCTCATACAATTGAATTGACTCAAGATGCAGCAGCTTATACAACTGCAACTGGTCAAAATCCACCTTTGTCAGATCCAGGTTGTATTCAGCCTTTGACAAAAGTAATCAGTGTAGTGAATCCAACCTTGGTTTGTAGAGATAAAATTGATATTTCACTGTCAAATGCAAATGATTGTACAATGCCATTTACGGCAAGTACAGCTTTGGCAAATACAGCGGTTTGTGGTATTGGTGCTTATACAACCATGATTATGAACGGCTCAAATCCTCTTGGAAATGTCATTAACGCAACAATGATTGGTCAAACATTGACTTACAAAGTTACAGCACCTGATGGCAACTCTTGTTGGGGAACAATATTGGTAGAAGACAAACAAGCTCCACAATTAACTTGTCCAGCTGCACCTGTCGAAAAATTCTGTGATGAAACAGCGGCGTTGGCAATTTCTCTTAATGTTGAAAAAACATTGACAAGCGCATTGCAAACAGCTTTGAGTGTATCTATTTTGGAAAAATGCGCTCCGTATTCTGCGACTTATTCTGATGTTTTAGATACAAAACCTTGTGCCGATCCATTGAGTGCAGTTATTACACGCAACATCAAGGCTTTTGACAATTATGGAAATACTTCTACTTGTGCTGTAACAATTAATATTAGAAAAAGAACTTTTGCAGATATTCTTCCACCTACTGCAAAAACATATAGCAATTGTAATGTTGTTGTAAATGGTACTGTTCCAACTACAACTTCTGGTGTTCCAACGATTGCTGGAAATCCAATTTATCCTTCGTTCAGTTCGTATTGCGGATTTACAGTTGATTTTAATGATAAAAAAGTAAATACGTGTGGCAATAGTTTTGACATTGTAAGAACTTGGAAAGTATTTGACAATTGTAGCGGTGCATATACAACGACAACACAAACAATTATTGTTTTGGATAAAGTTGCTCCAACGATTAACAATTGTCCAACAGGTACATTGGCATTGGCTGCAAATGGCGACAAATGCGATGTTGATAATTACACCATAAAACTACCAACAGCAACAGACGATTGTTCTGCAACTGCGCCTGTAGTAACAGCAAGAGTATTAGATGCAAGCAACAATGTTGTGGCTGTAAATACTGTAAACAATGTTTCGGTTGGTGCTTATACGGTCGTTTATACAGCAACAGATGCTTGTGGAAATACAGCAACTTGTTCTCAGGCAATGACGATTGAAGACAAAACACCTCCAGTAATGGTTTGTGATTTAGATACAAAAGTTGATTTGACCCAAGATTGCAAAGCGATAGTAAATGCCGTTACTTTTGACGATGGTTCAAGTGACAATTGTTGTTTTGATGTAAATAGCTTGTTGGTTGCTCGTATGGGCGGCACTTTTGCAACAACTATTCAATTCACACAAGCGGATTGCGCAGCACCTGTCATGGTTCAATTACAAGGAAAAGACTGTTGGGGAAATACCAATGTTTGTATGGTAAATGTGGTCGTTGAAGATAAAATTGCACCAGTTGCTTTTGGTCGTGATACCACGGTTTGCTGTGGTTCTGGTCCCTCTGCAACATCTTGGTTAAACAATTATATTTTACCAAAAAAATCATTGATTGATTATCCAAATGCTACAAATCCTGGTTGGTATGACAATTGTGGCGCAACACCTTCTCGTGAGCAAAGTGGCTCAATTGACAATTGTGGAAACGGCACAATTACGCACAAATGGACAATAACAGACGATAAAAACGGCACAAAAGCAAGTACAAATGTCAATTATATTTCTGAAAATCGCTCTGCATATACTGTAACTTTCCCAGAAGATGTAACATTGACTTGTAAAGACAACAAACAATATGCTTCTGACCCTTCAACGTCGGGTGCGCCAGACATCAAAACCTTAGGCAAGACTTGTCCTTTGGTAGGTGTAGAATACACTGATGAAGTGTTCAAAGTTGTTCCAGATGCTTGTTTTAAAATTATTCGTACTTGGAAAATCCTAAACTGGTGTCAGCCATTAGCGACAAACATCGCAGGTGCAGCTGGTCGTGGCGATGAAAGAAGAACAGGCGGAGCTTGTACTGTTCAAGCTCGTACTTTTACCAATATCAACGAACTTCGTCCGAATGGTTCATCTGTTTATGCTGTTGGTGCGCCATGCAAACCAGAAATGGACGCTGTCAAAGCTGGCGAATCTTGTTATGCTTATGATACTGATGGCTATATGGAATATGTTCAAATTATTAAAGTGATAGATGTAACACCTCCGAGTATTACAGCTGGAAATATAACGATTGGAGAAGTTGGAAAAGAATGTAAAGTGGTCATGACAATTGAAAAGCCTTCTGGTTCAGATTGTACGGGTACACCAACTTTCTCTTATCAAATTGTAAAAAAATCGAACAATGCACTAATTGTAAGTGGAGCTAATTTCCCTACTGTCAGAGAATTTGCACAAGCTGATTTTGGTGATTATATAGTTCGTTATATTGCGAATGACAATTGTGGCAATTTGGCTTCTTCTGATGTTGCTGTAACGATTGCTGATAAGAAAAAACCTACACCAATATGTCACAATGCACTGAGTGTTGAATTGATGGCAACAGGTATGGTAATGGTTGATGCAAAAGCCTTTGATGCGGGAAGTTATGACAATTGTGGTGCGATTGCAGCGTTTGGTGTACAAATTCCAAGCCCAGGTGCAGACGCAAGCTACGATGCTACAAAAGTAACACCACAAGCAATATTCAACTGTAAAGGTATTCAAACAGTGGCTCTTTGGGTAAAAGATACTTATGGAAATTGGGATTATTGTGAAACTTACGTTGAAATCAACAACAACATGAATGTGCCAAATGTTCCAATTTGTTCTCCAAATTTAGGTCCCGTAAATGCGCCTAAAATCAGTGCAAACGTAAAAACAGAAAATGGATTTTTGGCATCAGCTGATTTGACGGCAATCGTCAATGGTCAGTTGCCAGGTATCAAAAAATTGACTCAAGGTGGTACTTTATTTATTGTTCAAAAAGGTGTTGATGTCAAAATTTTGGCAGAAAACAACAGCAATCCTTTGAATGGCGTTTCTACGCTCGACTTGGTATTGATGAGCAAACATATTTTAGGAACGCAACCAATCGCTTCAAAATATGCTCAAATGGCAGCTGATGTGAACAATAGTGGAACTATCTCAACGGCTGACATTGTAGAATTGCGCAAAATGATTTTGGGTATTCAATCTAATTTTTCAAAGAATACATCTTGGAGATTTTTTGACAGCAATATGAAGGAAGAAATCAATTTCAAAGATGTTCAAACAGATGTAATTGCTGATTTTACAGCAGTCAAAATTGGTGACATCAACGGAAACGCTTCTTCTTTAACAGCACCTCGTTATGACCAAACTGTTTATTTTGATATTGAAGATAAAAAATTAAAAATAGGCGAAGAATACAAAGTTATTCTTCAAAACAATAGAACAGAAGGTTTCCAATTTAGCTTGAATTTTGACGATTCAGCATTGGAATTGATTGATTTAGACAAAAACTCTACTTTGATTGAAAATGGCATCATCAATACTGCACAAATAGACGGCGCAATGGAAATCACATTCAGAGCGAAACAAAATACCGTATTGAGCAAAGCGATTCAAATTGGAAACAACATCCGTACAGAAGTTGTTTTGGAAGGAAAAGGAGCAAATGCAGCATTGAAGTTCAATTCACAAACAGCGGAAATGACCTTGTTCCAAAACCGTCCGAATCCATTTACAGACGCAACATTGATTAGTTTCAATATGCCAACTACAGAAAATGCAAGATTAATTATCAGCGACATAAGCGGAAAAGTGGTCAAAACGATAGAAAAGGAATTTGCAAAAGGTTACAATGAGGTTAGCATTGGTAAAGCCGATTTAGGTACAACTGGTGTTTTCTACTATCGTTTAGAAACTGCGACATCCTATTTAACAAAAAAGATGATTGTGGTAGAGTAAAATTTTAAATTTTATTCTGAGTTAAAAAAATCCCCGAATCGTTGTGCAAACAATGGTTCGGGATTTTTTTGCCGTAGAGAAAGGGTACGCCTTTTCTCGCACTACATAGACACACGAAACACTAGAAAAGGCACGCCTTTTCTCTACGTATGCGCCACTGAGGTATAGTTTGTTTTTTGAAAGAAAATCTTATCTTTGTTGCAGGATTTGGTATGCTTACGCTACGTCAGAGACGACTAAACAGGATAGTTCGATTAAAAATTGAACCAAGCGAGCTGCGGTAGTCTTGTGTTTTATTGAGGACAGACTTAGAGCCAGCGGGGAAACTGATCGTAATATTGTTAAATTATATAAAAAGTAAGTATTATGAAAATTAAAAATTTTTCTATTGAAACGCACAAAAAAATTCAAAAAATACTTAATAAAAATCATTTTGTAGTTTATAATCAAGATAATTATCATCTGGATTTTGGAAATGATAAAATAATTATAGAAACATACACCTCTGAAAGAGGTGATGAAGCAGGTTTTATTATAAGAGATAAAAATTCTAATAGGGTTTATTATATGTTTAACATCGCACAACAAATTTTAGGTGATAAATGGAAAAAATATGACCAATTTATGAATGAAGATGATGTAAAAGTAATGTACAAATTAGACAACACAACAGAAGGTGGTTTTTATTCTTTTTTTACTATTTTAGAAAATTATTGTGATGAGATTATTGAAGGTAATTTTGAAATTATGCATGGAGAAAATAGCGAATTTGTCTATGGTATGCATCGATTTAAATAAATGTTATGGTTCTTAAAAAGTTATTACGGGATTTGACAAATACCGTCCGCTGGCGCATAGTGTGTAAAAGTTGAAAAACTAAAACTAAACTATTCACTGGACGTGATTTCTAATCACGTTCTTCTGTATGAATGTTTTTAACTATCGCCTATTGCGGCACAGGATAGCGAAGCGGCACAGCATTGTCATCAAAAAATAAACGCTATATCTCTCCATAGGTATAGCGGTTTGTTTTTTTGAAAGAAAAATAAAAATACATCACGTAGAGAAAAGGCACGCCTTTTCTCGCTCTACGCAAATATACGAAATACGAGAAAAGGTGTGCCTTTTCTCCATGGGTGCGCCACTGGTGTATAGTTTGTTTTTTAAAAGAAAATCTTATCTTTGTTGCAGTTCGGTATGCTTACGCTTTCCTGTGCCGCAACAGGCGGTAGCAGAGACGACCAAACAGAATAGCTCGATTATGACCGAAGGCATCGAGCCAAGCGAGAGGCGGTAGTTTTGTGTTTTATTGAAGACAAACTTAGAGCCAGCGTTTGCAATATCTTTAATATCTAATAACCAATATCCGTTGTGTATGATTCAAAAGTAGCGATGTTTGAGAGTGCCGCCATTGCTTTTTCCAAATCATCTTTGGCTACAAAAATATGGTCGTGGTAAAACGCTGCGACGACATTACAACCAATTCCATTGTCAGCTAAGGCTTTTGAAAAGGCAGCGGTCAGTCCAACAGCTTCTAACGCTGAATGAACCGTCAAGGTTATCCAAGCCGCTACAAAAGAATAAGGAATTTGGTGTTTGTCAGCGATTTCTTGCTTGACAATGACTGTAATTCCTTCTTTTTCTTTAAAAATTAGAAAAATTTCATCGTTTTTTAAAACAGATAAATCCGAAAGTGTACAGAAAACATAATCGCCTTCTTGATGTTCGGGCTTCATTGTTTTCAAAAGTATTGCTAAATCTTTTTCTCCTGCCATAAGTGATATAAGTACTTCGACTAAAATAATCGCCACTTTAAAATACTATAAAATATTGTAAATCAATGCGAATATTGGGTTGATAATCAATGACAATAGAAAACTAATGAAAATCTACTCTTTTTTGTCATTCAGAGTGCGAAAGCACGTGGAATCTCGCCCGTAGGTTCTCTCTAAGAA